>JAFGDY010000200.1 GCA_016931895.1 Anaerolineae bacterium | reverse complement strand
TTGGGCAAGCTATCAGTTTATCACCTTTTCCGTTAATTGTGAATACCACTACATCTCGTGGTTTCCTCGGAAAATACCAAAGAACCAATATTGTCTTACTGGAGACAGAATGTTTTTCCAAAATCCTGCGCTTAATTCAACCATAAATACCGGCTATCAATCTTCTACCCTGGCGGACGCCTTCTCGTAGTGCGTCCGCTGCATAAATATTATGTAAACTCAAGCCGCGGACGGCAGCGCGTCCGCGGCTTTTTGTTTTTCTTTTAATCGTGGACAGCTACAGGGTTCACGATTTTTAATTTGACGACGACGACGGACGAACGACGAACGAATTCAGCTTGGTCGTTCGTCATTGGTCGTTAGTCGTTAGTCATGTTTCTGCAAATTCTGCTCTTGGAGGCATTTTTATGATTGTTTTACGTTTGGACAACGTTACCTTTAGCCATCCTGCCGGCCTGGTATTGGAAAACTTAAACTGGGCTATTCAGGATAATGATAAAATCGGTCTGGTTGGGCCAAACGGCTCAGGCAAAAGCACTATTCTAAAACTCCTGACCGGCGAATTGGTGCCGGACAGTGGTTTTGTGGTTACCAGCAAAGGAGTCACCGTGGGGTATCTGCCTCAAGAGGTCAGGCTAGACCCGCAAAAAACCGTCCTGGCCGAAGCTTTGGCCGCTTCGGACCGTGTGGCAACGTTAGAAGCTGCGCTGCACGAGGTGGAGAATTCTCTGGCCGCTCCGGCCGTTTACAACAATGAAGACGCTCTGACCCACGCCCTGGAGCGCCAGGCTCATCTATTGGAGGCATACCAAGAAGCCGGTGGTTTGAGCTACCAAAAAACCGTAAAAGCCATCCTGCGCCAGTTGGGCTTTACCGAGACTGATTTTGAGTTGCCCACCATCGTTTTGAGCGGAGGCCAAAAAAAGATGCTGGCGTTGGCTAAACTGGTCGTCAACAACCCGGCAGTGCTGCTTTTGGATGAGCCGGATAATCATCTTGATCTGGCCGGGAAAAATCTGCTGGAGCAATTCATCCGTCACTATCCCGGCACCGTTATCATCGTATCGCACGATCGCTATTTATTGGACGAAGTGGTGGATGGCATTATGGAGCTTGAAGGCGGTAAGCTTGACTTTTTCCCCGGCAATTATTCGGCCTACGTCACCGAAAAGGAACTGCGCCGCTTGCGCCACGCCCAGGTATATGCGGCCCAACAAAAAGAAATTGCCCGGCTGGAAGCGGCTATTGCCCGCTTTGAATTGTGGGCCAGCCTGGTAGTCAACGAGCGCCACATCAAACAGGCCCGCAACAAACGCCGCCAAATAGACCGGATGGACAAAGTTGATAAACCCTTTGTCCAAAAGGATATGAATCTGCAACTGAACGGCTGGCGCGGCTCCGATAAAGTGCTGGAGATCATTGATCTCAGCAAAGCCTTTGACGATAACCTCATTCTGGCAGGCGTTAACCTGACGCTCTGGCACGGCCAGCGGGTGGGCCTGATTGGCCCCAATGGAGCGGGTAAAAGCGTGCTGTTTCGGTGTGTGACCGGCCAGGAAAAACCAACAGGGGGCGAAGTAAAAATTGGCCCCAGCGTAAAAATGGGCATTTACACCCAGGAGCATCAAAACCTGGATTACACCAAGAGTCTGGTGGAAACGGTGCGCGAAACCAAACCGATGTACGAAGACCAGGCAGTTGCGTTTCTGGGCAAATTTCTTTTTCCTTACCAACAGGCCAAAACCCAAACGGTGGGCAGCCTGAGCGGCGGAGAGCGGAGCCGGCTGCAAATGGCCCTGCTGATGCTTCAGGAGCCAAATTTTTTATTGCTGGACGAGCCAACAAATAATCTCGACATCCGCTCGGCAGAAGTGTTGGAGCAGGCCCTGGATGACTTCAACGGGGCCGTTTTGGTTATTTCGCACGACCGTTATTTTTTGGATAAAGTGGTGGATCAAGTGGTTGAGCTTGATCCCAACCAGGGGGCCTTGACCGAATACCTGGGCGGCTACACCGATTACCTGGCCACTCAAACGGAGCAATGAAGAAGGCCAAGCCAATTTTGATAAACGGGTTTACTTGGGGTCTGTCCAAAATTTTAGGACAGGCTGGGGGGCGCGGGGGTATCCCCCCCGAATTCCTCCCGATGTGTCCAAATTTTCTAAAATTCTGGACGCATCCGGTTTACTTTGCGAACAAGGTTATTTATGGTATAATGGCTACATAAAATTGTTATGTCTAGTTGTATGGGTACGATTGCCGGAGAGGAATGGGTGCGCCTATGGCCACATCATTGGAATTAGCCATTACTGCCATCCGCTCAAACCGCAAGGATGAAGGGCGGCAATTGTTGAACCTGCTCATTCAGGAAAACCCCAACAATGAGCTGGCCTGGTTGTGGATGAGCAGTGTGGTCAATACCGACGAGCAGCGCGCCCGCTGCCTCTATCATGTGCTGGCTATTAACCCTGATAACCAGGTGGCCCGGCGTGGTTTGCAGCTTTTGGGTATTGTTGTTTCAGACTCGCGCCCGGTCAGAGTGCCCCGCGACTCGCAACCCATCAAAATTCCCAACCCCTCGCCGCCGCAAGCCCAGTTTTTGCCGGATACTCAACCCATGGCCGAAACTCAACCTGAATCCGCCAACCCTCAACCGGCCCCCCTTAATCCAACATCCGCCCCAGAACGACGGCCCTTTCGCCTTGATCCCCAGGCCATTGTGGCTGAACTACCTTTTAAACCCATCACCAAACCTTTTGCTGAAATCGTTCAGCCGGCAGCAGAATCAGGCCCGACCCAAGCTATCGGCCAGGACACACAGGCAGCTACACCCTTGGAGCCTGCGCCCGCTGTTCAGGTAAATTCCAGGCCGGAAACAGTCGCGGCTCAGCCAGGCAGACCCCTTCAGGCTCAACCAGCACCCTCCCCCTCAGAACCTGTGCCGGTGATCCAGCCGACAATGACGGCGCAGGATAGCGTGCAAACGGGCAACTTGCCTCATCCTTCGCAGCCGGTGCCGGTAACCCAAACCGATGTGTCGCCAGAACAAGCAGTGTTGCCGGGAACCGCCCCCTGGTCAGTTGGAGCAGTACAGCAGCCCAGGCCAGATACAGGTCCCTTGCCCGGCTCCGGACCACAGCAACCGGCAACGGGCAGCGTCCAGCCAATGAGCCAGGCTACCCAGTCTTACCCGCCGCAAATGGTGCCGGTGCCACAACAATTTGGACCGGGAGTGGCGCCAATTCAGGATACGCGGCCTTCACAGCCCGTACCGGTGACCTTTGGGCAAAATCCTTCTCAACCTGTGCCGATGACTCCCTCTAGCCCAACAATGGGCATGGCCATCCCATACGGCTCGGCCCAGGGTTATTCTCAACCTGTATCGCCGCTTCATGCAAACACCACCATGGGCATGCCTATGCCGGCCCAATACCCCTCCGGCAGTGGAGGGGCCCCTCCTTCTGAGCCGGTGCCGGTGATTCACGCAAATACTGCCATGGGCATGCCGGCCTACTATGGCCAGCCGCAGGTTCAGCAGCCCTTACCACAAAATCAGGCCGGTTATGCCGAGGCGACCATGCTCATGCCGGCCGGTAATTTCTTTGCTGCGCCGGCTCCGCCCTATCAATCCGGTATGGTTGACTACCGGGTGGCCAATCCCGGGTCCGGGCCAAATGTGGCCAAAACAAACCCACCGCAGGTGAAAGATAACGAAGAGGGCGAAGAAATCAATGTGCTGGCCGTTATTATTTTTGGCTCTCTCTCCGTAACGGCGTTAGGCGGGCTGGGGATGCTCATTTTACTGATGTTTGCCACCTGATCTTTTTGACCCCGGTTACACCTCCTTGAAAATCTGGCTGAAACTTTGCCGAAGCTTGTGGGCTAAAAATAGGGCACGCCTGTGGTTCGATCCCAACTCCTCCAAACACTGGCCGATCAACTTATTGCCATCAAACAACCTCACCCCATCCGGGTGGCTATTGACGGCGTAGATGCTGCCGGCAAAACCAGCCTGGCAAACGAGTTAAGCCAACCCTTGCGCAAACGTCATCGCCCCGTTATTCGGGCTTCCCTTGACGGATTTCACCATCCTCGCCGCATCCGCCATCAACGTGGTTCCACCTCGCCCGAAGGATATTATTACGACACCTTTGATTATGAAGCGGTCAAAACACTCTTGCTTACGCCGCTTGGCCCTGATGGAAATTGGCAATATCAAACAGCGGTATTTGATTTTGACACAGACGTTTCTATTCTCTCCCCGGTATGTTCCGCTCACCCTCACTCAATCCTGCTTTTTGATGGCGTTTTTCTGCTGTGTCCGGAATTGTATCACTATTGGGATTACAAAATATTTGTAGAAGTGGAATTTACCGTGGCGGTGGAGCGCGCTGCTACCCGTGATCAAGTGCGCTTTGGCTCGGCCGAGGCGGTGCAGGCGCGATATTGGCAGCGTTACGTGCCGGGACAACGCCTCTACTTGCAAAGTTGCCAACCAGGGGAACGCGCAGATCTAATTGTGGATAATAACGATCCGATGAACCCAAAAATCTACATTCCCCAACCCTAATGAAAGGAAAGAAAGGCGCTCAGGTGGCACAATTGATTACTACTCCTTTCCGGGCCTTTGCTTGCTAAAGAGGTTTTCCTGGCCAATGTTCCGGCGATTGGTGGGGGGATAGGTTATCTGCAACTCATCTCCCCGGCCTCCGGCTCGGTTGCTTCAATCCAGCGGCGTTCAAATTCTTGCAGATATTGGGCGGCAATATCGCTATTGGTGACCACTACCACGTTTTCGTCGTTGCTTTCGTCGGCATTTTCTGAAAAATTCAGCGAGCCGGTGACCACCAACTGGTCGTCAATAATAAAAACTTTGTGGTGAAAAGTGCGGGGATTGCCATCCTGGCGCACCGGCACGCCGGCGCAATAGAGCTTGGGCATTTCACTGTACTCGGTCTCGCTGCCCCGCGTTTCAAAAATCCCTTTCACGTCTATCCCGGTTTTGGCTTTATCCAGCAGCGCATCTCCCAATGCATCGTGCGTAAAGGAAAAGGCCATAAAGCGGATGTTTTTTTGCGCATTTTCAACTAGCGGGATAAGGTGGCTGATGGCCTCGTCTTCAGCCGCAAAAAAGATGCGGATGGGCGTGCCGCCAATCACCACGGTCTGGTTTTTCACGGTTGAGGGGGAAGTTGGCCCAAATTCTCCGGCCCACATCTCGTCAAACTCGCGCTCAAAAATGGCGGCCACTTCCGGCGAGTCAATCACCAAAACGTTGTTGTTATTGCGGAAGTTGCCGTTTACGGTAATGTTGGTGGAGCCGGTCCAAACCGTCTGGCCGTCAAAAATCCAGAATTTGTTGTGCATCAGGGCTTCACGCTCGTCGTCCTTGATTTCTACCCCGGCTTTTTTGAGCATCTTGAATTGGCCGTGCCCTGCTTCGGCGTCAGCTTCAAGGCCATACTCGTCATCCGTTACCCACTGCACTTCCACGCCGCGGTTATGGGCGTCAATCAAGGCGTCGGCCACAGGGGTGAGATCAAACTCAAACGAGGCGATGTGAATGGTTTTTTGGGCGTTATGGATATGGTTGATAAGCTTTTCAGGGATAGAGCCGGCCAGGTTGTCGAGGGTTTGTTCTTTCTGCGGCTCGGTAAAATAGACCTGCCACCAATCGCCGCCGCTGCCGACCATCGCCGGCGGCGGAGGTGTTGGCTCAGTTGGCGTAAATAGGCCCAGGGGGTCAACGCCGGTAAATATATAGTAGCAGGCAAATATTAACAGGATGCCAATTATCATCAGGGTAATAATTCGATTTTGACTTCGTGAGGCGGCTGACGTTTTACGTTTGGTCATTGGGTTCTCCTTGAGGCGTTATCCCGCTTAAATCTTCAAGCCACCGGCGTAAATTGACAATCATTTGTTGAGGCGGTACGGGATGTTCGGTTTGTTGACTGATAAAGGCCGCACGTTCGTTGTTGGGGGCAGAAAAATTTACGCTAATAAGATTGGCCTGTTCAATAATTTGAGCCAGGGCTGCCGCGCTACCTTCTGTATCCCCTTCTTGCTGGTTGACGACCCACTTGTTGACCGCTCGCATCAACCGGCGTGTCGCCTGTAGTTGAGGCGACATTGCGGCTTGGGCCTTAGAGTCATCCAAATCGCCGGTGCGTTGGGCAATGAGTTTGGCCCAGGCAATGCCCCAGTTAAGCAACTCTTTGGCGGCGGCATCGTCCAGGTCTGCGGTCAGTTGTTCATTTTCCAGGATGCTTTCCGCGGCGCGGTTGATACGCCGGGCAAGTTCCTCGAGGCCCGATTTTTTTTTGAACCATCGCCCAAAGAAATTTGATAAGTTCATAAGTTCTAAAATCCAATTTTGAAAATTTCTACCGGGTAGATGAAGCCATTGCCTTCATCTACTACTCTAAGTTAAACTCAGAACACATTTGTGCAATTCTGTCCTAAGCCCTTAATCGTCTTGATAGTCGAGGTCGGGGGGTAAAAACCACTGGCGTTGCGTATAGATTTCAAAACCCAATTTGTTGAAGAGATGGTAAGCCTGCGGGGTAGAATAGAGCATTGCCGTGGAACAGCCGCTCTCAAGCGCATCCTTGAGCATGCTATGCACCAAGATGGTGGCCACGCCGCGCCCGCGATATTGATCGCTGGTGCATACGTTCCAAATGCTGACCACGTTTTCCAGACAAATGGTGGTGCCGGCGCCAACCGGCTGTTCGTCTAAAAAGGCCAGATAGTGCCGCATAATGTTTTTGGCCTGTCCTTCAAGATGGGCCACGGGAAAAAGTTTAACCATGTCTGGCAAAGGAAAGTCAAAAACCTGGTGTTGTAAGGTACAAAAGGCAGTTAGCGAGGGCACTGTTTGGACCCGTTCTGTGTTTATATCCAAGTTTAAGAATAAATTGTTCTTGGCCGGCAAGTTTGGCAAAAACATGGCGGGTTGGGGGGGCAGGGATTGGTAACGCCGTTGGTCAAGAAAATCAGGGCCTTCGGGCAGACGATCGTGCACCAGTTCTATGGTGTAGAGAACCTCGTGCGAGGAAAAAAAAGCTGCCGTATCGGCCAGGAGGTCGTCATTAAGGGCCGTTGGGAAGAGCGGCTGAAAAATGTTAAACGTAGGGAACTTTAAGCCGCTGTAGCCGCGCAGCCAGGCCGGCATTCTCTCGAATATCCCGCCCAGGATGGTGCGATAACGGATGGCGTAAGCGGCAACAAGGTGTTGATCCAGTTTGGCCCGAATTGAGGAGTCAATCATGAGCAACCTCATTATTAAGGAGAGTAGGGGCAACGTAAAAAGGCCCCATTAGTTACATAATACTATGTGTATTGGCTTAACATGCAAATTTGGGAGGGTGTGGTAGAGGTTTATAGTTCATATTGGTAGAGCATATAGGATTGGCCTGGTTGAACACCGTAACGTTTTAAAAACTTGCCGCCCAGCGCGGCAGTGGGAAAAGGGCCAAAGGTTAAACTTTGCCAGCCTTGTTGGTGGGCGGTTTGTAAAGCCTGGTGCAGTAATTGGCGGCCAATACCCCGGCCTTGCCAATTTGGCAATACTGCGCCGTAGAGAACCCGCCCGTGGCTCACCGGCCGGCGGCCGGCCCAGGCCAGCCAGGCTCGCCACAACAGGTTGCGCCCCCCCTTAGCCAGCCGGAGCCGGGGCGCCAGGTCCGGTTGCAGTAGAACAAAACCGGGGGGCTGTTCATCTATTTCGGCCAGCCAGCCGGAGAGAGGCCAGGGTTTTACCCGGCGCAGTAAAAAGGCGGCTTCCCGGGCATCGGGAGGGGAAAAGTTGGCCCAGGTAGGACAGGCCGCGGCCAGCAGCGGCAACAGGTCGGTAGCGAGACGAAGCGGCTCCAGGGGCAAAAGTTTGGCCGGCAGCGCGGGCACAGAGGGGGGGGGCGGCGGCACATTCAGATGATAGAGCTGACTGCGGGCCAAGGGGCGCATAACCAATCCCACGGTTTCGGGCATGTAGGGAGGGGCGTAGGCTGTGTGCAGGGGAGGCAGGCGGTCCCAGTAATCTTGCAGCAGGCCGCTGTTCAAGTGGGGGGATAGACCAGTAGGGCCAATAACCCGCCGATAGCCGCTGCCCGCCAAGGTTTCGGCCACATACTTCAATAACCGCTCCAAACTCTCAACCTCGTTGGCGCAGCGCAGCAGGCCCAGATAGGCGGCATGGTCCTGCCGCCGGGAGTCGCCCAGCACAATGGTTGCCGCAACCATTCTTTCAAAAATAGCCCCGCTCCAGGTATATGGCGAGTTTTTTTGCCGCCTGGGCAGGGCTTCAGTTTTTACAAACAGAGGGTCCAGCCTGGCCAGATGGGAATTGCGGCCCGGCTCCAGTTCTTGGCGGAGCAGAGGATAATAAGGCGGCGCCCACTTGGGATCGTCGGCGTATAGCCGCCACCAGTCGTGAATAAAACTGCGGCGTTCCCACCGGCTTGTGGCAATTTGGCTGTGGTAATTGAAGTAAGCGGCCATTACTCTGCTCTAAAAGAGAAAGAAGCGATCTTTGCGGTCCTATCTTTCTTTTTATTTGTTTTCCTCCCCCTGATCAATGCTGGCCAATTGCGTGCACACAGCCAATACCTCCATTGCCGTCCGAATATCCTCGATGGAGGGAAAGGACGGGGCAATGCGAATATTACGGTCGCGGGGGTCCTTTTTATAGGGGAACGTGGCTCCTGCCGGAGTAAACTTGACGCCCGCTCCGGCTGCCATATTGACCACGGTTTGGGCGCAGCCATCCGGGGTGTTAAAGCTGACAAAATATCCGCCCCGGGGTTGGCTCCACTCCGCTACATTTTTGCCGTCCAGTTCTTGGACCAGCGTGGTTTGGACGGCGTCGAATTTGGGTTTCAAGATGGCGGCATTTTTTTGCATGTGGGCTTCGATGCCCGCCATATCCTTAAAAAACAATACGTGGCGCAGTTGGTTCAGTTTATCCGGTCCGATGGTTTGGAAAAACAACTCTTGTTTTACGGCCTCGATGTTTTTTCTGCTCCCGGCCATGAGGGCCAGCCCTGCCCCGGCAAAAGAGACTTTAGACGTAGAGCCAAAGATGAACACTCGCTCCGGGTTTTTGGCCTGCCGGCAAGCGGTGAGAATGTTGCGCAACCGGTCGGGTGTATCCGTTAGATGGTGCGCGGTGTAGGCATTATCCCAGAAAATGCGGAAATCTTTGGCCGCCGTTTGCATGCCGGCCAGCCGCTCCACTACCGAGTTGGAAAAAGTAACGCCGGTGGGGTTGCTGTACTTGGGCACGCACCAGATGCATTTAACGGTTTCATCTGCTGCGGCAATCTCCTCAACGGCGTCCATGTCCGGCCCGTCTGCCTGCATGGCAATAGGGATCATCTGAATTCCCAGATGCTGGCAAATGGCAAAGTGGCGATCATAACCGGGGCACGGGCACAAAAATTTAACAACCGGCAGTTTCCCCCAGGGGATGTCACTATCCACTACTCCTTTGACCATAGCCCGGATGATGGTATCGTACATCATCTTGAGGCTGGCATTGCCCCCCACAATGATTTCGCCCGGCTCAACCTCCAGGTATTGGGCAAAGAGGGCCTTGGCTTCGGGGATTCCGTCCAGGCCGCCGTAGTTCCGGCAATCGGCGCCGCCGGCTGTGTGAAAGTGTTGGTCGTTTACGCAGGTCAGCAAACCCAGAGAAAGGTCTAATTGCTCAGGGCATGGTTTTCCCCGGGTCATGTCTATGGCCAGGTTTTGGGATTGAAACGTTTGGTAACGTTTTTTCAATTCCGGTTCATTTTTTTTGAGTTCGTTAAAAGCTAACGCTTCAGGGTTCATGGCTTGCTCCTTTGGCTAAAAATTGGCATGCAGTTTTTAAAAGACAGGCGTTAATGTTCATTGAGCAGCCCCCGCTCAAGCAGCCCTTCCATGATTTGCACCACATTCAAGGCGGCGCCTTTGCGCAGGTTGTCGGCCACACACCACAGATTGAGGCCATTCTCAATCGTTGGGTCTTCACGGATACGGCCAACCAGCACAGCGTCTTGGTAGGCCGGTTGGCGCAGGTCCAGGGCTACCGGATAAGTTCTTTCCAAAGGGTCTTGTCGAGGGTTGTGGGGCTGGGGATGATCAAGCACAATGACCCCCGGAAAGTTGGCAAGAATTTCTCGGGCCTCATCAGCCGGCAGTTTACGCTCGGTTTCGATATTAATGCTTTCGCCGTGTCCCACCAGCACCGGCACCCGCACCGTGGTGGCCGTTATCTTCAGCCGGTCATCCCCCATGATCTTCCGGGTTTCCCACACCATTTTCATCTCTTCCCCGGTATACCCGTTTTTATTGAATTTGTCAATGTGGGGAATATAGTTAAAGGCAATGGGCCGGGCCAGGATGGTGGGATCATAGGGGATGTTATCCAGCGATTCCAGCGCGGGCGGGGTCTGGTTGAGCAACTCCTGGTTAGCCCGCACGCCCCAACCGGAGACGCTTTGATAGGTGGATACGACCACCCGTTTGATACCGGCGGCCCGGTGCAGGGGGGCCAGCGCCAGCACCATTTGGATGGTGGAACAGTTGGGACTGGCAATGAAACGGTGCTTCGGCTTCACCGCGTCCATATTGACCTCCGGCACCACCAGCGGGACGTCGGCATCCAGGCGGAAATCCTTGCCGTTGTCTATGCTGATTGCGCCTGCTTTTTCAGCCGTCGCCCGCCAGGTGACACTGGCTCCTTTGGCCCCTTCCTTGCCGGCAAACAGCACCACGTTTACCTCTTTAAAACTATCCGCCGAGATCTTTTCAACCAGGTATTGGTCGCCCGCCAGGATTTCGGCGCGTTCTCGCGTGGCGCAAACCCGCGGCGGCCACTCAACGGGTAATTTACGCTCCTTCAGAATAGAGACGATTTGTTGGCCCACCATTCCTACACCAACAACTGTAACTTTTAAAGGCATGCTTGTTTCTCCTATTAAAGTGATCAAATTGCACAAAATAAAAAGCCCCCACTTTGCGCCGTTTGCGCAGAGGGGGGCTTTTTGAACCTTAGTCTGCCACAACCGCGCTACAACTCGCCGGAACGCGTAGTGATGCAGTTTTGCGTGGTAGTGATAAATTCTGCCACCGGCAGGTCATTCTGCCGGGTATTATCTCGCCGGCGCAGGGAGACTGTCTCGTTTTCCATCTCCCGGTCGCCGACGATCAACATGTAGGGCACTTGCATTAACTGGGCCTGGCGAATTTTGGCGTTCATCCGCTCGGCGCCCAAATCGGCTTGGGCTCGAATTTTGGCATCTTGCAGACATTTTTTGAGTTGCAGCGCATATTCATTGTGGACCTCGGTGATGGGCACAATCTGCACCTGTTCCGGGCAAAGCCAGACCGGGAATTTACCGGCGTAGTGTTCAATCAAAAAGCCAATCATCCGTTCGTGCGTGTTCAATGGAGCGCGATGGATGCATAACGGCGTTTCCTCCTGGCCTTCGGAATTGATAAAATTCAGGTTAAAGCGCTCCGACGCGGCCTGGGCCATTACGTGGGCCAGGCTATGGCGGATTTTGTAGAGTTGGAGGTTTTGGTTGTTTTTTTGGCTGCTCATATAACCCTCTTTTGGCTGAAGTCTGGGGTAGGTTACGTTTTATTTTTAACCGCTTCCAGGGCCATCCTTTCAAACGCGGCAATATCCTGGGGGCCTAAATCTTCGCCGCTGCGCAAACGGACCGATACCTGTTTGGCCTCCTGCTCTTTATCACCAACCACCAGCATGTAGGGGATTTTTTGCCGCTGCGCCAGGCGGATTTTGTTGCCCATCCGCTCGCTGCCTGCATCCACATCCACGCGCAGGCCGGCGGTTTTTAAACGCCGGGTCACTTCATCGCAGTAGGTCACGTGCCGGTCGGCAATGGGAATCAGCACGGCTTGCACGGGCGACAGCCAGACCGGGAACGCGCCGCCGTAATGTTCAATCAACACCCCAAAAAATCGCTCCATAGAACCCAGCAAAGCCCGGTGGACCATATAGGGCCGATGCGCTTGGCCGTCTTCGCCAATGTAGGTCATGTCAAAACGCTCCGGCAGGTTGAAGTCAAATTGAATGGTGCTGAGCTGCCACTCGCGGCCCAGGGCGTCTTTGATTTTTAGATCAATTTTTGGCCCGTAGAAAGCGCCGCCGCCGGGGTCAATATCGTAGGGAATGCCCACCCGTTTGAGGGCGTCTTCCAGGGCTTGTTCGGCGTCGCGCCATTGGGCCGGGTCGCCCACGGCTTTATCTCCTTCTGGCCGGGTGCTGAGGTAAGCCTGGAAATCGGTAAAGCCAAAACTGCGCAGGATGTGCAGGCAGAAATTGAGAACAAAGTCAATTTCTTCCGGCATTTTGTTGGGCTGAACAAAGTGATGGGCGTCGTCCTGGGTGAAGCCGCGCACCCGGAGCAAACCGTGCAGCACACCGCTGCGCTCAAAACGATACACCGTGCCCCACTCGGCCATACGCATCGGCAGGTCGCGGTAGCTGCGGAGGCGGTCTTTGTACATTAAAATGTGAAAAGGGCAGTTCATTGGTTTGAGATAATATTCTTGCCCCTCAATGTCCAGCGGCGCGTACATAGATTCCTGGTAAAAATCCAGGTGGCCGCTGGTTTCCCACAGCGTGCTCTTGCCAATATGGGGCGAGTAGACCAGATCGTAGTTGTGGGCCAGGTGTTCTTCTTTACAAAATTCTTCGGCCAGGTGGCGCATCAAGCCTCCCTTGGGATGCCACAAAACCAGCCCGCCTCCCAGCATGTCGGCTTCGGTGCTGAACAGGTCCAGTTCTTGGCCCAGGCGGCGGTGGTCGCGTTTTTCAGCCTCTGCTAAACGGTGCAAATAAGCCTCAAGTTCTTCCCGCGACTCCCAAGCGGTGCCGTAAATACGCTGTAACTGCTCGCGTTTTTCGTCGCCGCGCCAGTAGGCCCCGGCGGTTTTGAGCAATTTGAAGGCTTTGGGGTTGATGACGCCCAGGTTGTCAACGTGCGGGCCTTTGCACAAATCCTCAAAGGTATCGTGTTTGTAAGTGCTGATGATGGGCGGTTCGTTGGTGGATTCGCCGTACTCGTCCACGCCGCCGGCTTCCAGGCCCTCAATCAATTCAATTTTGTAAGGCTGGTCGGCAAACAATTCCTTGGCCTCTGCTGCGCTCAACTCGCGGCGGTGGAAAATGTGTTTTTGTTTGATGATATTACGCATGCGCTTTTCAATATTTTGCAGGTCTTCCGGGGTGAGGGGGCGCGGCAGGTCAAAGTCGTAATAAAAACCATCCTCAATGGGCGGGCCAATGGCAATTTTGCCCATGGGAAACATCTCCAGCACGGCCTGGGCCATTACGTGTGATAAACTGTGGCGCAGTTTGTATAATCTATCTTTTTCCCGTTCATTCAGTTTCATCGTCTTCTCCTTCTATGGCATCTTTTGACTTTTCCAAACCCAGCGCCTCGACTTCTTCAGGCGTGAGCCTGCGCGCGCCGACGCCCATACCTCCCAAAAATCCTTTGATGTAGTTAAGGTATCCTTGCCGGTGCATGCCGGTGTTCCAGGTTCCTACCGAACCATTGATCACCCGCAGCACCCCGGCCAAATCTTTGGCTGCCAGCGGGCCATGTTCGGTAAAAGCCAGGGCTAAATTGTTAAGGATAAAACTCTTCAGTATCGTTTCGGGGCTGTCTCCCTGCACCTCGATACTTTCCGGCGGAGTTTCAATTTTTTGGGCCAGGATTTTGGGCATTTCCCCGGTTTTTTCCAACGATGAAATCAGCCCGCGCAAAGCCTGCCGCACATCGCCGTCTCGAATGTCCGATTCTATGGCCCAGGCTTGCAAAATGCCGGTTTCGGCTTTGAAGATGTAAGGCACGTATTCATCGTTGCGGTAATCTTTGATGGGATGCAGTTTTGAACCCTCTCCCGATTTTCTTTTTCGTTTCGCCATTTTTCACTCCAAATAAAAATCCCCTCATCCATTTTGGGACGAGGGGTTGATTTTCCACGCGGTTCCACCCAATTTTGGTAAAACGTAAAATGCGCCTTACGTTTTACCCTCATTAACGGCCAATAACGAGGCCAGCCGGAGCCTCATACTAACCGGGTGACGGCGTTCAGAGACTCGCTCTCAAGGGGTTTTCAACGGCGCTCGGCGAAAAAGGCTCTCAGCCAATGGCCTTTTCTCTCTGGCGCGTCTGCGGTCGCTTACTCGTCTTGATCAACGCTTTAACTCTTGAGGGCATTTTAGCATATTGAGCGGGGGAAGTCAAGGAAAAATTTTGACAAATGGGGAAACGTAGATTAATATTGGGCCGGAACAAAGGTTCTATAGAGGAGTAACCAAAATGACAGGCAACGCCTACATTACGCCCGAACTCTTTACCTTTTTTAGAGAGCTGCGGGAAAACAATCATCGAGCCTGGTTTCAAGCCAACAAAAGCCGCTATGAGGCGCAAGTGCGAGAGCCGCTGCTGCAATTCATTACCGATTTTGGCCTGCGCTTGGCCGAAATCAGCCCATACTATGTGGCCGACGCCCGGCGAGTGGGCGGCTCGTTGTTTCGCATTTACCGGGACATTCGTTTTGCTAAAGATAAAACTCCCTACAAAACAGCGGCGGGCATCCAGTTTCGTCACGAGAGCGGCAAGGATGTGCACGCGCCCGGTTTTTATCTGCACCTTGAGCCGGACAACGTTTTTGCCGGCGCAGGCATCTGGCAGCCCGACCTGTCTACCCTGAACCAGATTCGAGACGCCATTGTGGCTGACCCGGCCGGTTGGCGGCAGATCATGTCTGATGAGGCTTTTCAGTCAACATACAGCCTGGAAGGGGAGATATTAAAGCGACCGCCCAAGGGGTACGACCCCGACCATCCGCTCATTGAATACCTGAAGCGCAAAGATTTTGTGGCGGGCCGGCCTTTCAGCGAAACAGAAGCATGCGCGCCTGATTTTATGGATCGTTTTGCCGAGGGCTGCCGTATCGCCGCCCCGTTCACCGCGTTTTTGACCAGGGCGGTCGGGTTGCCGTGGTAACCCTTTTGTTGAACTAAAAATTCATCCTTGTAAAAAATGGCGAGTGTGACCCTTTGGGGGTGATATTCGCCGTTTTTATTAAAATTTTCACCGGATTCGTATCCTGGCCCGGGTCTGCCGGACTCTAATAATAGGAATGTCAGGCCCATGCAAAAATAATGGTGATTATAACATCCTTATTCAGGAGGGGGTATCTATGAAACACAAATTCAAGGGATTTATCCTTACCCTGGTTTGGCCAATTGCGCTGGCCGGTTTAGTAAATGCTTCATTTGCCTGGCCTGCACCCAAAATGGGGGCAGGCCAACTGCTCCTAAATACCCCGTTGTTAGGCCCGTTCGACAGCCATCTTTGCCCAGCGTTGCCCTTAACCGGCGCCATTGTTGATGTTTCCACCGTTTCTCAGTTGGAAACTGCCGTCAATACGGCCGCTCCTAACACCACTATCCGGGTAGCCGACGGGACCTACAACCTTAACGGCGTTTACCTGCGGTTTGATACCCCCAACGTAACGTTGCGCTCGGCAAGTGGCAATCGTGAGGCCGTCATTCTGGACGGCAACTACGATACTACCGAAATTATTCAAATTGCCGCTTCCAACATAACCATTGCCGACTTGACGCTGCGGGAAGCTTTTTATCATCCCATCCACGTGATGTCCGGCGCCGGCAGCCATACCCTGAACACCCTTATTTACAACGTGCATATTGTTGACCCCGGCGAGCAGGCCATCAAAATCAACCCCGTTTCCGGGGGATACTATCCAGACAATGGCCTCATCGCCTGTTCCCACATTGAGTTGACCGATGCCGGACGGCCCCATATTCGCAACAATTGTTACACCGGCGGAGTGGATGCGCACCAGGCCCGGGGCTGGATTATCCGTGATAATCTGATTGAAGGTTTTTGGTGCGCCAGCGGGCTTTCGGAACACGGCATCCATATGTGGCGCGGCTGCCGTGATACAATCGTCAAACGCAATGTGCTCAACAATAATGCGCGCGGCATTGGTTTTGGTTTGGAAACAAGCGGCACGGCCCGCACTTATGCCGATAATCCTTGCCCCAGCGTGAGCGGCGGTTATGTTGACCATTACGGCGGCATTATTCGCAACAATTTTGTCTTTGCCAACCATGCCGAATTATTCTCATCGGCTGATGGCTTTGATTGCGGCATCTGCCTGTGGCAGGCTTGCGGGGGCCAGGTGCTGCATAACACGGTTGCTTCAACGCAAGCGCCTTTTTCATCTATCGAGTGGCGTTTTTCCAACACCAAAGATGTCACCATTACCAACAATCTGGTGACGCATAACTTGAGGCCGCGAGATGGGGCGACAGCCGTGTTGTCTGGAAATTTACAAAACCAACCTCTCTCTCTATTTGCAGGCGGTTCAGGCGGCAACTTGCATCTGTCCACCACAGCGACCAATGCCATTGACCAGGGTTCTTTGGTGGGGGCGGGTTTAGCTGACGATGATATTGACGGGGACGCGCGTCCCTTTGGCACTACCCGCGATATTGGCGCTGACGAATACGATGGGGCGGTGACTGACCTGCGCGTGACCCATGCCGTCACCGGCACCGGCATTCTCACGGTTACGCTCTCCTGGACCGCCCCGGTAAACGTGGTGACGACAACGTTGCGATACTCAGACACATCCATCACCGATCTTAATTGGCCCGGCGCTGTTGTTCTCACCAATACATTACCCGATTCTACTCAAGTTTATACAGCCGCCATACCGGATAGCGGGGGAGTTGTTTTCTTCGCCCTAAAATCGCAAGACGTCAACGCCGGCTGGTCGGGTTTATCCAACAATGCCCAGTGGCCGCGCCTTGATGTTTATCTGCCTGTAATTTTGAAAAGAATGGGCTAAATTTACGCCTAAATATGTTGCGTAGAGCGTATTTCGTCTTGCGTATCTCGTTTGACTTGAGGAATCTCCATTAATTTTTTTCAGGAAAGCTCTACCGTGAAGGGAGGCAGTGAATAGAAATGAAACCGCAGAAATTTTTGGAAATGATTTTAGGATTGATTCTGCTGTTGGGTGTGGTTGCGAGCGGCCAATGGTTTGCCGCCCGGGCTGCGCCGCAGTTGGCTGTCCAGACACCTGTGCTTAAGTGGCAGCGCGGTGGGTGTTACGCCTCCTGGTGCGAGACCGGCTGGTATGCCTCGCCGGCCGTAGCCGACCTGGACAACGACGGCACGATGGAGGTGATTGGCGGCGCATACACGGTTTTTATTCTCAACGGCGAGGATGGCACGGTTCAACAAAGCGTGGATACCCCCGGCAGCCGGGTATGGCCCGGCGTAGTGGTGGCCGACATTGACGGGGATACAGATTTGGAGATTGTGACAGCCCAAGGCGATGGTTACTTGAATGTGCTCAACCACACCGGCAGCCTTGTCTGGACCCGCCAGCCCTCTTCCAGCGAATTGCGCGGCCTTTCTGTCTACGACCTGGATGGTGACGGCACGTTGGAAATCATTGTCACCGCTGCTGTTGGCAGCAAAACTAATACCTGGGTTTACAAGCACGATGGCGCGCTCCGTTCCGGTTGGCCCCAATTGAGCGACGACAGCGGCTACGCCTGGGGGGTCTTCAACGATAATGCCGCCGTCGGCGACCTGGACGGTGACGGTACGGGCGAGATTGTGATCCCTTCCGACGTACACTATATTTGCGCTTACGAACCGGACGGCAGCCAGATACCGGCTCACTCAATGTATGGCGGCAAAGGGTGGGGCAAAGTGGGGGTATGGGAAAGCCTGACGGTTGAACTGCGCGGTTGGGGAGAGTGCAACGGGGTGCGGGCGGAAAGTTACCGCACCAACTTTGCCCACGGCCCGGCCGTCATCGCCGATGTCAATGGTGATGGCGCCCTGGAAGTGGTGGCTACGGGCAACGTGTACGATTGCAACGTGGGCCATCCTCCCGGCAAATACAATGGCGTGTACGTTTTCAACGCAGACCGCAGCCGTTTCAATGCGGGCGGCTACGATTGGCAGACTGTCCCGGTAGATACGGGCGCTCCTCTGACCGAGGATTATAACATTATCGAAAACAACCAACCCAACCCCGTCACCGCCGACCTGGACGGCGATGGTAAGCTGGAAATCCTGTATTCCTCCTATGATGGCCGCGTTCACGTTTTCTGGCCGGACAAAACCGAGCATCACGCCTGGCCTTACGCCGTTTACTCCGGCAGTAGACCCTACCGTTTTGCTTCCGAGCCGGTGGTGGCCGACCTGGACGCTGATGGTTACGCCGAAGTTATTTTTGCTTCCTGGGTGGAGAAGGGGAGTAACCAGACCGGCAAACTGCACATTCTCAATTACCAGGGCACACCTCTCCGGGAAGTTGATTTGCCCCTGGCCTTTGGCAGCGCCGATTGGAACGGCGCCCTGGCTGCGCCCACCCTGGCCAATATTGACAGCGACGCCGATTTGGAAGTGGTGCTGAATACGGCCCACGCCGGTTTTGTGGCTTACGACCTGCCCGGCACTGCCAATGCGCATATTCTGTGGGGCACGGGCCGGGGAAACTACCGGCGCACCGGCTCGATCTTAATCGGTTCCCTGCAAGCTTCACGTAAGTGGGCGCAGCCCATGTTGCCCGGCCCCGGCGACGTGCTGACTTACACCATCACCCTCCAAAATTCCGGCCTGAACTTGCCCAAGGTCGTTGTCACCGATACCCTGCCCGGTGAAGTCAATTATTTGCATAATCTGTGGGCCTCGGCCGGCAGTTATGGCGAATCGGGGGGAGTCATTACCTGGACCGGGGCTGTCAGCGGGGGAATGCCGGTTACCATCACCTATGGCGTTACCGTGAGCGAACAAATTACCGAGCCTTACGTTATCGCCAACACAGTGTTAATGGATGATGGCCTGGGCAACGTGCTGCAACGGCAGGCCATAGTTATTGCCAATGGCATCCCGGCCTACCTGCCGGTGATCCAGAAAAACTGAACCCTTATCTCCAGGGTCTGTCCGAAATTTTAGGATAGACCGGGGGGCGCGGGGGTATCCCCCCGAATTCCCCCCTGGTTTGTCCAGATTTCCCAAAATTCTGGACGCACCCGATTTGACGAGACAAGTAGACATGGTAAAATAGCCATAGCCTAACGGTGGCGACGTAGCCAAGTGGTAAGGCAGAGGTCTGCAAAACCTTCATTCGCGGGTTCGAATCCCGCCGTCGCCTCTGATTAGAAGAGTCAGGTTAAACTGGCTCTTTTTGATTTTAAAGACTCGTATACCGCCTCTAGCTCAGTTACCGCCCTGGCCCAGGTGAACTTTTGCGCTTGGGCCAGGCCACGTTGGACCAAGTTAGCCCGTAATTCCGCATCCTCCAAAATTCGCCGCAGGGTTTGATGGAGGGCGGCAGTGTCGGTGGGGTCAACCAGCAAACCGGCATCCCCCGCCACTTCCGGCAGGCTGGAACTGTTGCTGCAAACTACCGGCGTGCCGCAAGCCATTGCTTCCAGCGGCCCCAGACCAAAACCTTCGTATAGAGAAGGGAACGCAAAAATTGCGGCCAGTTGGTAAAAGGCGGGCAGGTCGGCCTCTGCCACGTAGCCGGGGAAGATGACGTTTTCGGCCAGGCCCGAGGCCTGCAAATGTTGAAAGAACGACTCAAAAAGCCATCCTTTTTTGCCAACCAGCACCAGTTTCAAATCCGGCCAGTCGGCCAGCAGCGGCTTGAAGGCGTCCAGCAAACGGATCAGGTTTTTGCGCGGCTCAATGGTGGCTACGTGCAGAATGTATTTTTCGGGCAGGTGGTAAGTTTGGCGGACGCGGGCCAGGTTGGCAGGATCGGTGACTGGTTTAAAAGTGGGAGCCGGGGCTTCGTAAATTACCTTTATTTTTTCTGCCGCTATCCCATAAAATTTGATAGCATCCCGTTTGGAACATTCCGAAGGCGTCACAATCATATCGGCGGCCTTGAGATACAGGGGCATGGTCAGGGTGAGATACCAGCGATTGTAAGCCAGGTGATATTCCGGGTAGTGGAGAAAAATAAGGTCGTGCAGGGTATAAACGGTGCGAGCGTGTTGAAAGTGAGCCAGCAGGTGATTGGTGGCGTGAAAGATTTCCGTGGCGCCAAAGGTTTTATCCATTGGCCAACGAAACAATTGGGAGAGCCAGACCGCCATTCGCCAGGGTTTGTTGCCGATGTTGACCGTTTGATAGGGGATGTGGCTGAGATAGTCGGGCAATTCGGCCTGGCCTTGCCGGTTGTAAAAGAGGGACAGCTCAATATTATTCTTGCTGGCCAGAGCACGGGCGATTTCTCCGGCGTAGCGGCCCAAGCCGGCGTGTTTTTGGGCG
This sequence comes from Anaerolineae bacterium, assembly GCA_016931895.1. Lineage (NCBI taxonomy): Bacteria > Bacillati > Chloroflexota > Anaerolineae > Anaerolineae bacterium. Next base: position 11,711 of record JAFGDY010000200.1, on the reverse strand, counting down.
GTGGGAGAAACATCAACTGTAATATGCATGGTAGGGGTCAGGGATCAGGAATTAGGAGTTAGGAATTAGGGAGCTATGGTTTGCCACCAGTAATTCCGGTTATGAGTTGGTAGCCCCCCTCTACCCCCCCCACAGAGGGGGAGAACCGGCCAACTTACCCCCCGTTGGGGGGGATTGAGGGGATGGCTCTCTACCAAACAGGGAATCGCTGGTTTACCATTTACTCCTGGTACCTACTTCTTCCTTTACCTTTATGCCTCCTGGTAATAATTGGTGGTATAGGGCCAGTAACCTGGTGGCCGTTTTTTCCCAGGTAAACTTCTTTGCCTGAACCTGTCCGGCCTGCGCTAAGGTTTGGCGCAGATTTGGATCGGCCAGAATGTTTGACATTGCTGCGGCTAAAGCAGCCACATCATAAGGATCAACCAGCAGCCCGGCCTGGCCCACCACTTCCGGCAGGGAAGATTGATTGGAGGCAATCACGGGCGTGCCGCAGGCCATTGCTTCCAGCAGAGGCAGCCCAAAACCTTCGTATAGAGAAGGATATACAAATAAAATGGCGGCACTGTAAAGGGCCGGTAAATCTGCGTCGGGGATAAAGCCGGGAAAGTGAACCCGACCCTCCAGGCCCAGCCTGGCCACTTCGGCAAAAATATCAGCATAGTGCCAGCCTTTGCTGCCCCCTATCACCAGCGAAAATGAAGGGTTTATCCGGGCAAAGGCCTGAATGAGACGCCTGTAATTTTTGCGGGGCTGGATGGTGCTGACGCTCAACACAAAGGGACGGTCGGCCAACCCATACTTTTGCCGTATGGCAAGCAGGTCGGCCGGCTCCGTTACGGGTTTGAAGTCAGGGGTTACGCCGTGATAAAGGGTGGTAATTTTTTCCGGGGGCGTTCGGTAAAGGTCAATCAAATCTTGCCGCGTCGCCTCGGACACGGCAATCACGTGGCTGGCCTTTTTAACTGAATGGGGCACCCAGCGGTTCAGATGAGCTTCCATGCCCGGCATTACCGTCTCCGGCTGGCGCACAAAAGAGAGGTCGTGAATGGTGACGAAGGTCGGCGTACCAGGCTTGACCGGTGGCAGCACAAAGTCTGGGGCATGGAACAAGTCAAGCGGCCCTGTCCAATATTGTATCCACACAGGTAGCCGCAGGCGATACCACAACCGGGCCAGCCAACGTTCACTCAGGCGCGTGGTTCGCCAGGCAAAATTGGGGCCGGGGGGAGATAGCGCAAAAATTTTACCCACATCGGCCACAAATAAACGATACTGCGTTTCTGGGTCCAGTTGGGCCAGCGCTTTGACCATTTCGCGGGTATAGCGGCCAATTCCGGCGGATTGACGGATAGCGGCAGTATAATCAAGTCCAATGGTGGTCATCATAGGGCCATACTATATCAGATTGAGGTTGTTGCCAAATTTAAGGCGGTAAAACCTTGTTTTGGTGGGCCTGGATGTGCTATAATCAAGGTAGAGGTATCAAACGGGTAGGAGTTTTGGTGATGACGACAAAATTAAAAATAGACTTAACCCAAGGGCTGCTGGAGGTGGAGGGCAGTGAGAGTTTTGTTAAGATTATTTATAATGATTTTAAAACACATTTTGCCGGTATAGATGTAACAGAGGAGCTGAAGCCTGCCCGAAGAACCCGAAAAACTAAAACTGCGGCTACACCGGCTGTTCCTACTCCTGTGTTTGAGCCTGGTGAAGAAGCAAAAAGTGAGCCTGAATCTCTGCCTAAAGAGCCTGCTCCACCTGTGCCGGCCTATACCTTAGTTAAAGACCTTGACCTGGGCACGCAAGATGGCCGTCCCTCGCTGGTGGAGTTTATGGATGCCAAATTCCCCATTACCAATGAGGAACGAAATATAGTTTTTTTATATTATTTGCAATATACCCTCAAACTCAAATCAATTACCCCCGACCACGTTTATACCTGTTATCGGCAGGCCAAGATTCGAGCGCCGCTCAACCTTGAACACAGTTTGCGCCTGACGGCCAATCAGCATGGTTGGATCAGAACCACCAAAACCGGCAAAATGACCTTAACCCCTGCCGGGAAGACGTATGTTGAAAAGCAGTTACCTAAAAGAGTGAAACATTAGCTCCACTTGCCTTGACCCCCGCAAAGAATATTTCCATTATCCGGCGACTCCAGGGGCCTGGAGAGGCAATTGTTGGCCCAATGCCCCAATATAAAAAACATCTGCCAAAAAATAAACAGAGATGGCCCTGACCTTTGCCCTACGCCAAACCGTCGCCCTGGCCGCCCGCCGAATATGGGCCGGTAGTCTAGTAAAATTCAAGGGGTTGTGATAACATGTGAGGGCGTGAATATACCTTGACAAATTTTACCTCAAAATTGCCCATCATAAATTGTGACTTACCACGAGGAGGCAGTATGAAAAGAGCAATTCTGTTTCTAACAATATCTCTCATCCTGGTAACCATTATCGGTTGCACCCCCGGCGCAACCCCCTTACCCAAACCCAATCAACCCGAAGGGGAAGCCCAGACGGTCAAAGAAGAGGTCACTCCGCCGGCCGATACCGCCACCCCCAAAGCAACGCCCACCCCTACTTTGGAACCTGAACCCCTGCCTCCGCTCGTCGTGCGCACCAGTCCCGAACGAGGCGAGGAACAACCCCTTGCTGCCCCCATCGAAATTGAGTTTGACCAACCCATGGACCGCGACAGCGTGGAAAAAGCCTTTGCCATTGAACCGGGCGCCAGCGTGGACGGCGTGTTTGAGTGGCCCAACGACCGGACCTTGCGTTTCAGCTTGAACGATGGTTTTAAACGCGGCGAGCGTTACCGGATGCGGATCATCGAATCGGCCCGCAGCGCCGCCGGCTTGGAAATGCAGCGTTCCTTTGAACTGCGCTTTAACGCCATTGGTTTTTTAGAAGTTACCGACGTGCAACCCCCCAATGACACGGCTGAAGTGATGCCCCACACCATCGTTACCGTCTCCTTCAACCGGCCAGTGGTTCCCCTCACCGCCATCGAAGATGCGGCCGGCCTGCCCGATCCCCTCACCTTTGTTCCGCCGGTCACGGGCCAGGGCCAGTGGCTCAATACCTCCATTTACCAGTTCATCCCCGACGAGGGTTTTACCCCGTCTACTCAATACCGGGCCAGGGTGACCCAGGGATTAACCGATGTTACCGGTAATACTATGCTGGAGGATGACTTTGAATGGTCCTTCACCACCTTCAACCCGGCCGTCATTGGCAGCATCCCTGCCGAGGGTGATATCTACGTTAGCCCCACCCCCGTCATCAGCCTCACCTTTAACCAGCCCATGGACCGCTCCAGCGTGGAAGAAAATTTTGCCCTGCACGTCGCCGGGCAGGATGAGGCCATCCCCGGCGAATTCACCTGGACCGAACTGCCCCTGGCCCAACCCACCGGCAATGAGGATAACTTCTACAGTTACTACGACTACGCCTACGCCGAAGGCGAAGGTCCGGCGGAGATGGGGGTAGAAACGGTGACTTTTACACCCAATGTAACCCTTGGCTTTGACCAAGTTTATGTGATTGAACTGCCCAAAGGAACCCTGGGTAAAATCAAGGGCGCGGAAACCATGAGTAACTTTACCGCCAATTTCACCGTCACCCCCTACCCGAAAATTATTGAAACCTACCCCGCCGATGGCGATGACGCTATCTCGCCCTGGGAAGACCTGGAAGTTACCTTCAGCGGTCCCATGAACCCGGATACGCTGGTGGTGGGTGAAAACCTCATCATCGAGCCAACCGTTTCCGTAACCCAGGTTTACACCTACTGGCGGCGCAGCAATACCCAATTAACCGTCAGCTTCCCCACCGAGGCCAGCAGTCAATACCAGGTTACCTTTGGCGCGGACATTGAGGGCCGTTACGGCCAGCGGCTTGGCGCGTCCACCAACATTGCCTGGGAAACGCGGGCCAAAAGTCCCCTGCTCTACATGCACAGCCCTGGCCGCCTGGCTACCTATAACGCCTACACCGATACCCTGGCCTATGTTACCGTGCGTAATCTCAGCGCAGTTGATTTTGAACTCTACCGCCTGCCCCCAAAGGATTTTATCAGCCTGAATGGCGACTACTGGTGGGACGCCTGGGATAATTACCAGCCCGATGACGACAACCTGCTCAGCGAGTGGACCCTGGAAACCAGCCCACCTTTGAACCAGAATATCATCTACCGGGTTGACCTGGCGGAAGAGAGCGGTTTGGGCAATGGCGACACGCTGCCGCCGGGCCTCTATTACCTCACTGCCTCTTATCCCATTGACTCGGTTTACCCGGAAGCGCAGGGCGACTACTACACCGGCTATGAGCGCCAGATGTTGGTGGTCACTAACAATAACATTACTCTCAAAGCCGCAGGCAGCGAGTCCCTGGCCTGGGTCACCGATTTGCAAAGCGGCCAGCCCGTGGAGGATGTGCCAATAACGTTTGTTGCTTCTGAAGATGAAAGTACCGCCCCGGAGGAAATTGACCAGGCCGCCACCCAAAGTGATGGCGTGGCCTTGACCACCTATAACCGCCGGGAAGCCTACGAGACCCGCTTTGCCTTTGCCGGCGATCCTGATGACCCCGACGAAAATTTTGGCGTGACCGTGAGCAACTGGTCCGACGGTATTGAGCGGTACGAGTTTGACAACGTCAGCACCGAAGATTACCAGCAGCCCTACAACGCCCACTTCTACACCGACCGCAACATTTACCGCCCCGGCCAAACCGTCAACTTCAAGGGCATTATCCGCGCCGACGACGACGCCAATTACAGCCTGCCCAAGGCCAGCCGCACGGTGCAAGTTTTTGTTAGTGACAGCCAGGGCAAAGAAATCTTTAACAAGGACCTGCCCTTGAGCGAGATGGGTACCGTCCACGGCTCGTTTGACCTGGACGAGAACGCCGCCCTCGGTTTTTACTCTATTCAGGCCGTTTATGATGAAGAGAACTACTTTTATGGTGACTTCCAGGTGGCCGCTTACCGCAAACCCGAATTCCTGGTGGAAGTGACCACCGACAAGCCTGAATACACCCAGGGCGAAAAAATAAAAGTAACCGCCGCCGCCGAGTTCTTCTTTGGCGGGCCGGTGTCCAACGCCCAGGTGCGCTGGACCCTGCTTTCCGATGATTACTTCTTCCGCTACCAGGGCAAAGGCTGGTACGATTTCACCGACTATGATTTCAGCCGCCGCTACCAGGACGACTACGTTTACGGCTATGGCGAAACCATTGCCGAAGGCGAAGGCGTTACCGACAAAGACGGTCGGTTTACCTTTGAGGTGGAGGCCGACATCGCCGACAAAATCGCCAGCCAGCGTTTCACCTTTGACGTGGTCATCACCGACATCAACAATCAAGAAGTGGCCAGCCAGGCCGAAGCGGTGGTGCATAAAGGACTCTTTTACATTGGCCTGCGGCCGGAAAAATACGTGGGCCGGGTTGGTGAAGAGAGTCAAATGAACGTGCTGGTGGTTGATTGGGATAGCGAGCCGGTGGCCAACCAAGAAGTGCAGGTGGTCTTTTCCGAACACAATTGGTACAGCGTGCAAAAACAGTACGAAGACGGCTCTTTTTATTGGGACAGCGTGGTAGAAGACATCCCGGTCTTTACCACTACCGTCACCACCAACCAGGAAGGCCAGGCCCTGGCCGGCTTTAGCCCGGAGGAGGGCGGTATTTACAAGATTCTGGCCACCGGCGTTGACCGGCAGCGCAACGAAGTTCGCTCCTCCACCTACATGTGGGTCAGCGGCCGCAAATACGTGAACTGGCGGCAGGAAAACAACGATCGTATCGAGTTGGTGGCCGATCAGCGGGAATACAACGTGGGCGACACCGCCACTATCCTGATCCCCCATCCCTACAGCGGCACGGTACAGGCCTTGATCACGCTGGAGCGCGGCCACGTTTACAAACACTGGGTGCAGGAACTTAAAACCAACAGCGAACAAATCGAAATCCCCATTACCGAGGATATGATTCCTAATATGTACGTTTCGGTGGTGGTGGTGCAGGGCGCTGCCGACGCTGCCGGTGGCAGTGGCGATGGCCTGCCCAGCTTCAAAATAGGCTACGCCAGTTTGCCCATCAACACCGGTGAAAAAGAACTACAAATTACTTTAACCCCCGACAAACCGGCTGACGAAAAATATCAGCCCGGCGAAACCGCGGAATACCGGGTGAAAGTAACCGATGCCCAGGGCGAGCCGGTCAAGGCGGAGTTATCCCTGTCGCTGGTGGATAAGGCGGTGCTCACCTTGGCCCCTGAACCGCCGGGCCAACTGATGAGCGTTTTCTGGCGCAATCGGGGCCTGGGGGTTAAAACTGCCGGGGGATTGACCCTGGCCATTGACCGTATCAACCTGGCCGTAGCGCCGGAGGCCAAAGGCGGTGGGGGCGGCGGCTTTGACGAGGGCTTTGGCGTAATCCGGGGCGATTTTAAAGACACCGCCTTGTGGATAGCCGACTTTATGACCGACGCCAACGGCGAAGGCGCGGTTGAGGCGGATCTGCCCGACAACCTGACCACCTGGACCCTGACTGGCAAAGGCGTTACCGGGGCCAAGACCCTGGTGGGCGAAAGCGCAGTGGAAATTGTCAGCACCAAGCCGCTGTTAGTGCGGCCCGTCACCCCGCGCTTCTTTGTGATCAACGACGAGGCCATGTTGGGCATGATTGTGCAAAACAATACCAACCAATCGCTTCAAGTGGAAACCCGGTTTGAGGCAGATGGCTTGAGCATCGAGCCGCTGAATGAGACCATTTTAACGGTTGAAGCCGGCGAGCGCATCAAGGCCGAGTACGCGGTGCAGGTTGAAGGTGATGTCGAGATGGTCAAATTGACGATGGGGGCCAAGTCAACTGAGGATGGTGACGCTGCGGCATACGGAGATGCCGTAGCCTTTGAGTTGCCCGTTTATCATTCCAGCACGCCGGAAGTGGTGGCCACCGCCGGAGTGATCGAGGAAGACGGCACGCGCGTTGAGGGCCTTGTTCTGCCGCAGAGTTATGACCCTACCCAGGGTAATCTGACCGTGCATATTGACGGCAGCCTGGCCGGTGGCATGCGCGATGGTCTGGATTACCTGGAACACTTCCCCTACGAGTGTACCGAGCAGACAGTCAGCCGCTTTTTGCCCAACGTGGTCACCTACCGGGCCTTGCAGGAGCTCAACGTAGAAAATCCAGAACTGGCCGAAAAGTTGCCGGGCCTGGTGAGCATTGGCTTGCAGCGCCTTTATAACCACCAGCACTTTGACGGCGGTTGGGGGTGGTGGACTTACGACGACAGCCATCCTTTCCTCGCGGCCTACGTGTTGCTGAGTCTCATCGAGGCGCAGCGGGCCGGATTTAGCGTGGACGAGGAGGTCATCTTCTCCGCCACCGACTATCTCAAGGCCAGCCTGGAAGCGCCCAAAGACATCAAAGTGGCCTGGAAAGCCAACCGGCAGGCCTTTATCCTCTACGTGCTGGCCGAGGCCGGCTCCGGTGATATGGGGCGCAGCGTGGCCTTGTTCAAAGAGCGCCAGAAACTGGACATTTTTGGCCGGGCCTACCTGGCTATGGCCCTGCATCTTCTGGATGAAGAGGCCAAACAGATTGACACGCTTGTTGACGACATCACCAGCGAAGCCATTGTCAGCGCCACCGGCGCGCATTGGGAAGAGGCCCAGGTGGACTACTACGCCATGAACACCGACACTCGCAGTACAGCCATTGTTATTGCCGCCCTATCGCGCATCCAGCCCGACCATCCCCTGTTGCCTAATGCGGTCCGTTGGTTGATGGCTGTCCGGGAAAATGGCGGCCATTGGGAAACCACCCAGGAAACCGCCTGGGCCATCATCGGCCTGACCGATTTTATGGTGGCTACCGGCGAGTTGGAGGGTGATTATGCCTGGCAAACGTTGCTCAACGGCGAGGAGTTGGGGCAGGGGGTCATCAACCAGGAAAACATTGATGAAACAACCAAATTACGGATGGAGATTTCTGAGCTGTTGGCCAATACCGTCAACCGGCTGGTCATCGAACGGAATCCGGCAGACAGCTCAGTTTCCAACAGCCCGGGGCGGCTGTATTACGCGGCCTACCTGACCTATTACAAGCCGGTGCAAGAAGTGAAGGCGCTTAATCGGGGCATTATAGTTTCGCGCCAATACACCCTGGTGGATGATGAAGCAGGCCAACCTGTCACCGGTGCCGAAGTGGGTGACGTGATCCGGGTCAGCCTGACCATCATTGCACCCAACGACCTGCACTACGTGGTCGTGGAAGACCCCTTGCCCGCCGGTACGGAAGGCATTGACACCAGCCTGGCTACAACTAGCGTGGCCAGCGAGCGGCCAGAACTGAGCCGCACCGACCGGCGCAATCGGTGGGGTTATGGTTGGTGGTACTTCTCCCACGCCGAAATGCGAGACGAAAAGGCTGTGCTCTTTGCCACCTACCTGCCCAAAGGCACCTACGAATACACCTACACCATCCGCGCCTCGGTGCCCGGCGAGTTTCGCGTAATCCCGACGCATGCCGAGGAAATGTACTTTCCCGAGGTCTTTGGTCGCGGAGATGGGGGGGTGTTCCGAATCAGTCAATAAAAGGCAGGACAGGTTGGGGCGATGCGCCATCGCTCCAACCATCAGTTCTTTTGAGGCTTAGTCGCCCAGCCCGGCCTCACGCGCCCGGATGATGGCCTGAGCCCGGTCGGCGACTTGTAATTTGTTAAAGATGTTAGAGACGTGGTTGCGCACGGTTTTGGGACTGAGGACGAGGCGGCTGGCAATGGCATTGTTGGTCAAGCCTTGAGCCAGTAAGGTCAGCACTTCGTGCTCCCGCAGACTGAGTTCAGGAAAGACAGACTCGGGTTTATTTGCAGGTGATTGGGCAAAGTACTCTATCACCCGCTCGGCGATGGCCGGGCTAAAAATGGCCTGGCCGTTGGCCACAGCCCGAATGGCCCGCAACGCCTCTTCGCCTTCGGCCCCTTTGAGAATATAGCCTCGCGCTCCGGCCCGCATGGCGGCAAAAACCGAGTCGTCATCAAACATGGTGATGACCAGAATACCGACGTTTGGGTTATTTTGTAGAATACGCCGCGTGGCCTCGATGCCGTTAATCTCCGGCATATTGATATCCATCAGGACCACGTCAGGGTCAAGTTTGGCGGCCAGGGCAACGGCTTCTTCGCCACCGGTTGCTTCCCCTACCACCTCGGTATCCGTTTCCGCTTGCAGCAAGGCGCGCAAGCCAAAGCGAAACACCGGATGGTCATCGGCAATCAGAATGCGGATAGTTTTCATGCGTTCTCCTCAAGCAGCGGCAGCCAGACAGAAACCCGGGTTCCTCTACTCTTCCGGGATTCAATCACAAAACGGCCGCCAAGTTCCATCACCCGTTCGCGCATTGCCTGGCTGCCCACCCCGGCTCGATGCTGTGGTGGCAAGCCCCGGCCATCATCCTGAATTTCCAGACGCAGTCCCCGACCATTGCCGTTGGCATCGTCGAGGCCGAGCCGGACCTGGCAAGTAGCGGCCTGCGCGTGGCGAACAACGTTAGTGAGCGCCTCCTGGGCAATGCGGTAGGCGGCCACTTCAACGGCGGCAGGCAAAGGGGGAAGATGCTCCGGCGCGTCAATGGTGATCTGTAATCCGCTCTGCTGATAATGCCTGGCCCCTTCGCCCAACGCCGCCACCAGCCCCAGGTCATCAAGTGTTGGTGGCCGCAAATCGTAAACTAGGCGTCGAATGTCGCCAATGGCGGTTTGGGCCTGATGTTTGAGGTCTTGCAAAAGGCTTTCGGCCCGGGCCGGTTCTCGTTTCAAAAGTTTGCCAATGGCGTCAATGGTCAACATTTGGCTGGCTAACTGAGGCCCAAGACCATCGTGTAAATCTCTCCGCAGCCGACGACGCTCTTCCTCACGAGCCGTGACCAATTGTTGACGTGAATGTTGCAGAGCAGTGGTGAGTTGAACGGCGTAGACCGCCGTCCCAGCCTGATGGGCGACGTTTTTCAGCAGCTTCATATCCGCCGGGCTGAAGGACTCGCCGGGACCGCGCGGGGCCACCGCCAAATAACCGATGGTATCCGCCTGGTAAATTAGCGGTAGCCGTTCGATCGTTGCCGTGGGCAAGCCGAAGGCGGCCGCTGGTTTATAATCATCCTCCTGCCGCAATTCAATGGCGGCATAAGGTAGTTTCAACGCCTGAGCCACAGTCTCCACAATACCCGGCAATACTCTGGTTGGCGTGATGGCCGCTTCCAGGCGCTGCCCTAATTTTGAAAGCACGGCTACCGGGTCGTCTCGCTCGCCATACATTAACCGATTGACCGAACGCTGTAAACGCTCGCGTAGAGGTTGAAAGAGGATGGCGACCAAGCCGGTCGCCAGAAAAGCAATGAGCGAGCGCTCGCGGGCCTGAAAGAGGTTGCCAACGTAGCCGACAAGGAAAACGTAAAGCCCCATTGTGCTAACCGTGAGAGCGCCGTAGACCAGCGTCCGGTTGAGAATGGCGTCAATATCAAACAGATTGTACTGCACAATGGCCACAGCCACCGCCAGGGGAAAAATCAGCACAATCAGCCCCATTAGATTAGGGTTCATCTGTTCCATGCCAAGCGCGCCGGGCAAAATGTAAAAAATAAAGCCGAGTCCTCCGGCTAACAGAGCGCCAAAAACCACCCAGCGAATCTGCTGGCCGGTAACGCCGGCTGAATTGGCCCGATATTGCCACCCTAAACCCACCAGCGTTAAGACCAGTAAAACAGCAGCGGCAACGCCTTCCGCTATCGTCCACTGATTGATCCATTCCAGGGTATTGGCGACTAAAGGCCGAACAGCAACAATGAAGCCAACTATCCAGACATAACCGTACTGGCCGACTTGTTGAGGAAGCCGGTGCCATTACCCTTAATGCGGTTATTGAAAAATGCCAGACTAACGGTATTGCTTGCAAACCGTACCCCAACCGGGTTATGAGCAATTAAATTGTTTCTGAGCAGGTAATTGCCATCTGCGCCTTGGGCCAATTGAATGCCATCGCCCCCATTTGGCAGCGGCACGGTACCGTCTGCCGAGACACCAATAAGATTACAGCGTACAGCCGTATTGTCGCCCCCATTACTAATGATGCCGTCATTAAGATTGCCGGAAATTACATTTCGTTCCAGGGTGTCAGAGATGCCATTACCATTGGAACCAATCCGAGTATTGGTTGTGGTATTACCCAAGATGCCTATTCCGCGGTTGCCATTGGGTACGGCTGTATTTCCTTGCGCATCAAGCCCAACAATGTTGCCGGCGATAACCGTACCATTAGTAGATTCCACGACAATGCCATTGAAATCGTTGCCACTGATGACATTGCCCTCCTTTGGATCGGCTATACCATTATCAGAGATGCCAACAACATTTGATGTTCCTACCCTCACATATACCCCCACCGCATTACCGATGCCAAAACTGCCTGTTGCGTCAGTGCCGATAAAGTTTCCGGCAACAAAATTTCTAGTACCTTCCACTGTAATGCCGTTGCCGTCATTACCACTAATCACATTTCTCTCGACATCGCGCATGGCACCAGAGGTGCCAACATAGTTGTTGCTAGCGTTGACCGTTATAAAAATACCACTTCCATTAGCAATTTCACTATCGCCCGCAGCATTAATACCTATGTATCTGTAAAAAAATAACTCCAGCATTTTAAC
>JAFGDY010000199.1 GCA_016931895.1 Anaerolineae bacterium | reverse complement strand
TTGGGCAAGCTATCAGTTTATCACCTTTTCCGTTAATTGTGAATACCACTACATCTCGTGGTTTCCTCGGAAAATACCAAAGAACCATGTTCTTGACCATTACAATTTTCTTCTATATTAACCTAAACAGCCTGACCGCAGAACGCAGTTGGGCCGTTTGCTTTTAAATTTAACCCCATTATAATTTATTTTTTATAGGGTTGACTATAAAAATTCCGGCATATATATGAAACAAATCTATCGTTATATTGACCAGGCCCACAAAATCATCAGCCAAGAAGAGGGTGTCATCGGCAAAGATTGGGGGGGCAAATTGCCCGTGGCCCTGGTCTGGCCCAATACCTACCGGCTGGGGATGAGCAGCCTGGCTTTGCACATCCTCTACCGGCTGTTCAACGATGAACCGGATGTGGTCTGTGAGCGAGTTTTTTGGGGCTACCAACACCCTCCCCGGCCCAACGAGCCGGTGATGTCCCTGGAATCGCAGCGGCCATTGGACGAATTTGCGGCCGTAGCCTTCACCATCTCCTACGAGATGGACTATTTTAACGTTATTCACCTGCTGCGCCGGGCGGAATTTCCTCTGTTTGCCGCAGAACGAGACGAAAATTGGCCGCTATTAATTGCGGGTGGTCCGGCGGTGTATACCAATCCAGAACCGCTGGCCGAGATCTTTGACGCCTTTGCCATTGGCGAGGGAGAAGGCATTGTGCCGCCCCTGCTCGACGCCCTGTGGGACGTCAACGATGCTCCTCGCCCCGAAGCCTATCGGCGACTGGCTCAGATTGACGGCCTTTACGTGCCGACCCTCAACAATGGACCGGTGGCCCGGGTGTGGATAAAGGATATTGAGACAACTCCCACCACCACCCAAATTTACAGTGACCAGACCGAGTTTGGCGACCGCACCCTGATTGAAATTGCGCGAGGCTGTGGTCGAGGCTGCCGTTTTTGTATGGCGGGTTACGTTTATCGCCCCATGCGCGAGATGCACCTGGACACCATTTTGTCGGTAGCCCAACACGCCCTCAAACACCGCGGCCGGATTGGCCTGGTCAGCGCCGCGGTGAGCGACCATAGCTGGATTGACCAGATTGCCCTTGAACTGCGCAAAATGGGCGCGCGGTTGAGCGCTTCCTCCATGCGGGTTGATCCCATCAGCGAGCCACTTATCAAAGGATTGGCCGAAAGCGGCAACCAAACCTTAACCATCGCGCCCGAAGCGGGCAGTGTGCGAATGCGTCAAGTAATCAACAAGCCCCAGGCGGACGCCCAGATTTTGCGCGCGGTAGAGTTGGCGGCCAAATATAATTTCCCTCGGTTAAAGATGTATTTTATGATCGGCCAACCCACGGAAACCGAAGCAGATGTAGAGGCCATTGCCCGGATGGTCCTGGTCGCGCGCAAAATCTTCCCCCGTCACATCACTATCAATGCCACTCCATACGTGCCCAAAAGCCACACGGCCTTTCAATGGGCCGCCATGATGCCGGTGGAAACCCTGGAAGCACGGCTCAAATATTTGCAGGAGCAACTCCAGCCTTACGGCATTACCGTGCGCAGCGACAGTCCGGCCTGGGCAGCGGTAGAGGGAGTGCTGGCTCGCGGCGACCGGCGCCTGGGCCGGGTGCTGGCGCGGATGAAACAGACCAGTCTACGCGAGTGGCAACGCGCCCTCAACGCCGAGGGTTTGAGCCAGGCGGACTATTTACGGGAACGGTCGTTGGAGGAGGCGTTGCCCTGGGAGGTAGTCAACACCGGGGTGCGCCAAGCCTTTTTCACCTGGGATTTGCGCCGGGCGCTGCGGAACAACCTATCGCCGGCCTGCCCGCCGGCAGGCTGCTTAAAATGCAATGCTTGCGATGAGGCCTGGGCTTTTAGACCTGACTATGCAGAAACGCTTGGCCCCAACCTGGGGGCTTATGGAGATAATTTTATTCCTCTGGAACCCTAAAACGAAGATAGTTAAGGGCCGGGCTAAAACCGACTTCTTAGCCCCAAAATTCAAAGGCAAAACAAAAGCCGTCCACAATAGGGTGGACGGCTTTATTTTTTCAACCAATAAAATATTAAACCAGTTTGGCCAGATCCTCAGCGGCGCGTTTCATATCCAGAAAAATAAGTCCCAACTTGGCATCGCCGCGGGCCAACGAGGTTAACACGGCTTCCTCACCAATAGACATCAAAATTACGTAACCGTGATCGCCCCGGATGTAAACCTGGTCCAGAGTCCCACGTCCCAATTCGCTGGCAATTCTCTCACCCAGAGAGAGCATAGCGGCTGACATGGCCGATACCCGGTCCTCCTCAACGTCGGCCGGGAGTGAAGAAGCCATAATCAAACCGTCCACGCTCACCACGGCTGAAGCTTCAATGTCGGCGGTTCCGGCCTGTAAATCCCGCAAACGGGCTACCATTTGTTCTGTACGAGATGCCATTCTTGTGCGTCTCTCCTTTCAAAGGTTGCTTTAACCTTGTTTGGCGCATCATGCAAAGAGTTTTAAGGTAAGGTGGAATCATAATAGCACAAGTAAAACACTCTGTCAATGTGCCTACAAATATATTGTTAAGCCCAAAAATTCGGGGGAATACCTGCAAAAAATAGAAAGTGGGGCAAAAAACTCGACATAAAGGATTAATTTAAGTCCTATCCCTAATTTTTTAGCCATAAATTAAAGAGGTGGGGAGACAGCCCATCTTGGTAAATATTAACCGGATTTTATGTCACCTCATTGAAATATTAGATTTTTTAGCGACTCATTGGATTCAAAATTTTAAGCAACGCGCTCGTTTGAGAGCGTCCCCCAAAAGGATGCAACTTGTTCTTCTGCTTTGGGCAGGTGCATGCCAAAATTTTGGCGATAGGGACAGGATACTGTCCTCTTCTTACCCTCTGGCCTAAAAATGGACCAGGCCCTTTGGCAACCAAAAAGATGGTGAACTAAGCCTCCCTTTCCCACTCAAAAAAGGCCTCCACCACCTGCCTAAACAAAGGCGCCGCTTCTTTTGAACCTTCGCCGGCGTGCTCCAAAACAACGGCAATAGCCACGCGGGGGTTCTGAGCAGGGGCATAACCGGCAAACCAGGCGTGCGGCTCCTCCTGGCCCGATTCAGAGGTGCCGGTTTTGCCGGCCACCGTGTAAGTAATTCCTTCAAACGCAGCGCGGGCCGTGCCGCGTGCTCCGCTGACCACGGCTTCCAGACTGCCGCGGATAAGGGCCAGATTTTCAGGCGAAAGCGGCAGCGTACCCACCTCTTCCGGCCCAAAAACCTGCTCGCTGCCCGCCACGTTAACAATCCGGTCAATAAGACGCGGTTTTAACAACCGGCCGCCGTTGCCTATGGCCGCCAGCAGCCGAGCAACTTGCAGGGGAGTGGCCAACACGTACCCCTGGCCAATGGCCGAATTGACCGCATCGCCAGTAAATAGAGGTTCGTTGAATTTAGCCTGTTTCCAGGCGTTGTCTGGAACAACGCCCGCACTTTCGGCCACGCCTGCAATATCGGTTGGCGCGCCCAGGCCAAAAGCGCGGGTCAAATCAGGCAGCAATTGAGGGTCTTGTTGGTGCAAAGCCAGGCCAATGTTGTAAAAAACCACGTCACAACTTTGGGTTAAACCCTCAATTAAAGTAATCTGGCCATGACCCTGCTCCAGCCAGCATTTTTTGACAAACTCTTTACCCAAACCGACCCACTCACCCGTGCAAACAAAGGTATCGTCAGGTTTGAGGCCAAGCTTTTCCAGGGCGGCGCTGATAGTGACAATTTTAAAAATAGAACCGGGGGGATAAAGTCCCTGCGTAGGCCGGTTAACCAGGGGCCGGGTTGCATCGGTGTACAGATCTGCCCAGGCCTCAACATCAAAGCCGGTGGTGAACACAGCCGGTTTAAAACGGGGATAGCTGGCCAGGGCGTGGATGGCCCCGGTCTGCGGGTCCATCACCACAATCGCGCCCAGGCGCTCGCCTAATAAATGCTCTACCGTGGCCTGAAAAATTGTGTCAAGGGTAAGATAAACGCTGCTGCCGGCCTGGGTTGGCACAGCGGCAATTTCTGAAATCACCTGTTGGGGGTGGGAAAGAGTGACCAATCGCCCGCCGCGCTGGCCGGCCAGCGCCGGCTCGGCCCAGCCCTCAACCCCGGCTAAACCTACCAGATCGTCTTCCCGATAACCCTGCGCCAGGTATTCTTGTCGGCGCTCCGCCGGAATGGCCCCCATATAACCAATAATATGCGCCGCCGTCTGGCCGTCGTTATAGGTGCGCACCTCATGCGCCCGGCGCTCTACTCCGGCCAGATTGTTTAAGAGATGATCGTATTCCAGGCTGGTTTCAAAGGTGATGTCGGCAATAGGCACAAACCAATCGGGGCGGGCGGCGGCGATGGCCGCTTCAATTTTACCCCGTTCAACTTTGGTAATCCGCGCCAGGCGATCAATAACAGAGTCACTTTTTCCCAGGTATTGGGGCACTACCCCCACCGTAATCATCTGGCCCTGGGTAGCCAGGGCATGAAAGTTTTTGTCGTAAATGTTGCCCCGCCCTGGCTGTTCACTTAATAAGGCCAAACTCACCCCTTCGCCTAACTGGGGCAGCACCAGGGTGGGTTGCCACTCTACTCCCCAACGTTCTGCCGCAAAGCTAAGGTTCATCTGATTGTCGGCCACAATCGGGCCAAACCGCTCGGTTTGCCAGGTAGTTCTGAAAGTAGCCGAAGCCTGACCCTGATGATGCAACAGCGACTGCAACTGCACCTCAACCTGAATAACCGTAGCTTCGGCCAGGGCATAGCCATAAAACGCCTGGAATTGCTCCTGGTTAATCCGCAGTTGAGAATCCGGCGTTAAAAGATTGTACATAGTGGCGTAATCCCCGGCGCTCCAGGCCGCCAGATAAGCCTGGGCCACGCCATCGGCGCTGGGGAGAGGGGTAGGCGTGGGGGTGGGAAAAGGGGTGATGCTTGGTTCGGCCGTAAGCGGTAAGGTTTCGGCGGCGCAGCCGCCAAGCAACAGCGTCACCCCCAACCCTTTCAGAAATACGCGGCGGGAATTTTTTATGTCTACCATACGCTAAATTATAGCATTGAGCCGGAAACGCGCAAAAAGAAAAAGTTACAAAAATGAGAAGAATGTCCCAAATCATACTTTGAACTCTCTCTTAAGGTGTGGTATCATAAAGAAGAAGGATTTTTTCATTCTCCGCGATTTCGGGTAGAATGGCTCCAGGAGGATGGGTAAGAGCCAACTTTCCAGACCAGATATGAGTAGATTTTCGATCCTTATCATCAACAATCACCTCACGGTTACGGCGGCTATCACTCAGGCGGTGGGTCAACATCTGGATGACTACCGTCTAACTATCCTCCAAGACATTGCCGAAACCGTTGACCAGACGGAAACAGCAGATCTCATTCTCCTCGACCTCTCCCAATTATCAGACAATTTGTCAGACAATATCACTGACCGGCTGGCCTCGGTAAGGGCAGTTTATCCTGAGACCTCCCTCATCCTGCTGCGCCAGGTATCAGCCGAAGACGTTTGGCACGAAGACAAGGTATTATTGGCTGCCCTCGCGGCCGGGGCAGATGATTATGTGTCTCTCAACAGAGCCGGCCTCCTGACCCTGGGACGACGCATAGCCCGGCTGCAAAATGAATGGCAACAACACCACACCGAAGAATTTCCCGACCTGCCCCTGGGCGAACCGCTTGATAGAGCCTTGGCCAGCAACACTTCGCCGTTGGCGGTGCAAGTCATTGGCCCGGATGACCGGGTGCGCACCTGGAATCGAACGGCAGAAATATTATTTGGGGTCAAGCGCGAACAGGTTAGGGGCCGCCGGGTAGAAAATTTACCCCTATCCCCGGAAAACTTGAGCCGGTTGAAAGATATTTTAGATCAGGCCCGGATAACGGGGGAACCGTTCTCTATTTCCAACTATCCCTTCGAAGACCCGCACCGGGAAACACGCTGGATTCGGGCGCACGTTTACCCGCTCCGGCAAAATCCGCTCACCTCTGTGGCCGAAGTGTGCATCATCAGCACCGATCTCACCGACCTCAAACAGGCAGAAATACAAACCTGGCGCTACAACCAAGAATTGCAAATCTTGCTGGAAACCAGCCACGAATCTTCCAAACATCTGGATTTGCAGCGCACTTTAGAGCAATTCATTGACCAAACCAAAACCTTGCTCAATGCCGATAACTGCTGTGTTTATTTTTTGGAAAAAGACAATAAAACACTGCGCCCGGCGCTGGCCACCGGCCCCATGTCGGAACAGATTCGCACTTCTCCGCTGATGCTGGGCCAGGGTGTTATTGGCGCCGGCGCTGCCGGCGGCAAAACCGTAATGCTTAATGCTGCCGGCGAAGCAGGCAAGATGGCTAACAACTCTCAAATCGAAACCCCTTACTCTGATAAGCAACATTTATTATACGCTCCTCTGACCGCGCTCAACGGCATGATTGGGGTGATGGTGGTCAATCGCCATCGCGCTGCTTTTGAGGAAGAAGATGTGCGCTTTTTTGAAAACCTGGTGCAGCAAGGCTCAACGGCCATTAACAACGCTCGCCTTTTTGAGGAAACGCATCGCAATTTAAATGAACTGGCTATCCTCTACGAAGCCAGCGCCGCCATTTCAACCATTTGGAATACCCAGACGGTGTTGAATACCCTTATTGAACAAATGGTGTATGCGCTGAATATGAGCAGCGGCTACATAGCCGGTTGGGATAAAGCCCGGAACACCGGCATCATTCGGGCCACTTTTGCCATTAATAAAACTTCTGCTCAAGAAAATGAGCTTGAATTGGGTTCAACGTTTGATCTTGAACAACGTCCAACGCTGCTAACCGCCATCAGCCAGCAACGGCCAACAGTGTTTCAATTGAGCAATCCCCTGCTCAATCAAACTGAACGCCAAAATATGGAACAGCATGGCTGCCGGTCTCTCTTGCTGATGCCTTTAGTGGCCAAGGGCGATACCATTGGCTGGACAGAACTATGGGAAACTCGTGAGGAGCGTATTTTCACCGCCGACGAAGTACGCCTGGCCCGCGCTTTGGCCAACCAGGTGGCGGTGGCCCTGGAAAATGCGCGATATGTAAAACAAACCCAACAAACCCTGGAAGAAACAACCGCCCTTTATCAAGTGGCCAGCGCCTTAACCAGCACCCAAGACTCTCATACCATTATGAGCACCGTGCTACGGGAATATTTGAATGTACTGAACCTGAAGCAGGGCAGCGTGCTTATTTTTGACTTTGAAAACCGGTGCAGCGTTGTTAAAGCTTATATTCAAGATAGGCAAATTCCAACTTCTACCAAGAAAAAAGGAAAAACAGGCAGCCTGGAAGGACGACAGATTCCCCTGGCTAAAAATCCAATTTATGAGCGCCTGATGAGAACACACCGGCCGGTGAAGATTGAAGATACGCAAGCAGCCTGGCTTACCCGTGACCCGGACTCTCCCGACAGCATTGGGGGTGGTTGGGCCGGCGCAGGCGCGCTTTCGATGGTGGTGATCCCTATTCAAATCCGGGAAGAAATTGTGGGCGCGCTCATTGCCGAGGATACCCGCCACAAACGAATTTTTGACGAGCGAGAAATTTCGCTAGGACAAACCATGGCCGACCAGCTTGGCGTAGCCTTGCAAAATGCCCAACTTTACGAGCTAGAATTTAAGCGCCGCCAGCAAGCCGAAACCCTGCGCGAAGTTTCCTTTGCCGTTAACACCAGCCTTAACCTGAACGAAGTATTGACCCGCATTATGGACCAACTGGGCCGGGTAGTTAAATATGACCGCGCCGCGATTCAATTAATCGAAGGCAACTCGCGGCGCATTATTGCCCAACGAGGGTTTCCCCAGCCGGAACAAGTTATTGGCTTAACCTTTCCGACAAAACTAAACCCCGATCAACCCGAAACGGTTGTGTTTGATACGCACGAGCCGCTGGTGCTGGGCCAGGCCGCGGAAGCTTACGATACCTTCAGGAAACCCCCCTTTGATTATATCCAGTCCTGGATGGGTATCCCTTTGGTGGCCCGCGACAAGGTGATTGGCTTGATCAGCATTGGCCAGGCCGAAACCAATGCCTACCAGGAAGAAGACGTGCAATTGGCCATGGCCTTTGCCAACCAGGTCGCCGTGGCCGTGGAGAATGCCCGCCTGTATGAACTTGAAGTGCGCGAGCTGGAAAGCGAACTGGAGATTGCGCACGGCATTCAAGAAACCCTATTGCCCCAATTTGTGCCTCAAGTGGCCGGTTTGCAAATTTCCGGGCGCAGCCTGCCCGCGCGCCAGATAGGCGGCGACTTTTTCCACTTTTTTGCCGTAGGGGAAGACCAGCTAGGCGTGGCCATTGGCGACGTGAGCGGCAAGGGCATCCCCGCTGCGCTCTACATGGCCGCCGCCATCACGGCCATTGACACCAAAATCAACGACGGCCTGGCCCCCGCCGAGTTACTCAATCACCTGAATTATACGCTCTACAACCGGCTCCAGGAAAACAAAATGAACATCGGCCTGCAAATTGCCACCTTTATCCCGCTGGCCCCACCCAACGGCGCCAACACCGAAGAAGCCAGGGGCAGTTTGATGACGGTCAGCAGCGGCGGCATGATTGCCCCCATTGGGGCCACGGTGCATGGCTGTCGCTATCTGCCGGTAAGCGGCTTTCCCATAGGCTCGTTCTCGCCGGAGCAAAGCTATCACGAAGACATGTTTCTGCTAGACCCCTTTACCACCATCATCTTCACCAGCGACGGCATTGTGGAAGCCCAAAACAAAAACGGCGAGCTTTTTGGCTTTGACCGCCTTGAACACACCATTAACGAAATCATCAGCGTGCGCGACGCCGAGACCATCGCCGAGCACATCATCCAAAAGGCTACGGATTTTATAGCCGAAGCTGAACAGGGCGATGATATGACCGTGGTGGTGGTGGTGAAAACGTAGGAGAGAATTGGATGCAAACGGCTGGTGGGTCAAACAATATGCAGCATAGATTTTACGGCTGTTTGTTGGGCCTGGCCTGTGGCGACGCGCTGGGCACTACCGTTGAGTTCAAACCACGCGGCACATTTGCCCCCCTCACCGATCTGGTGGGCGGCGGCCCGTTCAACTTAAAAGCGGGCGAGTGGACGGATGACACCTCAATGGCCTTATGCCTGGCCACCAGCCTTTTAGAGAGCAACGGCTTTAATCCCCGCGACCAAATTGAGCGTTATTGTCGCTGGTGGAGGGAAGGCTATCTCAGCAGCAACGGGATTTGTTTTGACATTGGCAACACCGTTAGCCAGGCCCTGCGGCATTATCGCGCTACCAACAACGCCTATAGCGGCTCAACCGATCCCCACACCGCCGGGAACGGCTCTATTATGCGCCTGGCGCCGGTGCCCATGTATTTTGTGGAAGACCTCTCCAGCGTGATCCATTTTTCCGGCGAAAGCTCGCGCACCACCCACGGCGCCCCGGAAGCCGTTGATGCCTGCCGTTTGTTTGGCCTGATGATCGCGCTGGCCCTGCGCGGCGAATCCAAAGAGAGTATTCTTTTCGATCATCAATTCTCCACCTTGACGGATTTAAAGCTCGCACCGGCTATTCACCCTATTGCTCAGGGCAGTTACCGAACCAAACAAGCCGCAGACATTCGGGGCAGCGGCTATGTGGTGGCCAGCCTGGAGGCGGCTTTGTGGTGTTTTCTTAACTCAACAAATTACCGGGAGGCTGTGCTTCTGGCCGCCAACCTGGGCGACGACGCCGACACCACCGCCGCCGTGTGCGGCCAAATTGCCGGAGCCTTTTACGGCCTGGCCGGTATTCCTCCAGAATGGCTGGCCAAACTGGCCATGAGAACCGACATTGAAAATCTGGCCGGTCAACTCTACCAAAAACGTTATCAATCCGGCTAAGGCCCCATCCCATTCCTCCACCCATAGATTGCCCCTTTTTTACACCAAAGTTAAAATAAACCCATGACCTCATGCAAAAACGGAGCTTTATAATTTTGAACCTCACCGGCAAACGGCTGGCTTCTATTTTTCTCTGGACCTTTGCGGTTCTTTTTATCCTGCTGGGCCTGGGCTACGATACCCTGACCCCCATCTTTGAAAATTCCGACGAGACCTTGCACTATCCGTATGTCAAACACCTGGCCGATGGTAAAGGCTTGCCCCTGGCCTTGCCCGGCCAATTATGGAACCAGGAGGGCACGCAGCACCCGCTCTATTACGCCATTGTTGCCGCCAGCACCTTTTGGATCAACAGCGACAACCTGTCTGAGCATCTACAACTTAATCCCCACTGGCTCTTTTCCGATGTGCGCGCCCTGATCAACGACAACCAAAATTTGGTATTGCACGGCCCCATGGACGCTTTCCCCTATCGCCGCGCAGCCCTGGCCATCCACCTTGGCCGTTGGTGGAGCCTGGCCTTTGGTCTATTGACGGTTGTTTGCGCCTTTTTACTGGCCCGCCATCTCTTCCCCCACAGCCTTCCTTTGGCCGTCACCGCCACGGCCCTCACCGCCCTCAATCCGCAATTTATCCGTGTCTCTGCCACCGTCAGCAACGACAGCCTTTCCGCTGCCCTGTCCACCCTGGCCGTCCTGCTGGCCTTCAAATTTACCGAACCGGGAAAATGGGCCAAGCGCAAGTCACAAATCTCAGTTCGCAATTCACCATTCACAATTCACAATTCACAATTAATCCCCCCTCTTCTCCTGGGCCTGCTCACCAGCCTGGCCTTGTTGACCAAACTCAGCAGCGTGACCACGCTACTTCTGGTCGCCTTTATTGTTTTTTTGCGCTTGTTCTTTTTGGGCCAAATCCACCAATCGCCTTTAAAAGTTGTTGGCCGCTGGCTGGCGATCATAACCGTTGTCACCATCGTTCTCACCGGTTGGTGGTTTTGGCGCAACTACCAACTCTACGGCGAATGGCTGGCCACCGAAACCCATCTCAACCTGGCCGGGCGGGCCGACCTTTCGCTGTTTGAAGTATGGCAGCTACGGGCCGAAGCGGAACGGGCCTACTGGGCCACTTTTGGCTGGGGCCAGATCCGCCCGCCGGAATGGGTCTTCCGCCTGCTGTTTTGGTTTGCGCGCGTCGGACTGGTTGCGTTACTGCCGGCTTTGTTGATCAAACTGGTCCAGGGCCATCAATCAAAACCGCTGCCGCTAAACCTGGGGCACATCAATTTTGAAAAAACCGTCATCCTGCTGCTCTGGGCGGCGCTCAACCTGATTCTCTACTTGCGCTGGGTGATGGAAGTTGGGTCGGTGTCTCATACCCGGCTCATGTATCCGGCTATTGCCGCTATCTCGCTGCTGCTGGCCCTGGGTTGGCACGCGCTCTTGCCGGCGCGTTTGGGGCAATGGTTCAGCGGCCTGGTAACAGCGCTGCTCTTGGCCCTCAACATCTACAGCCTGGGTTGGCTGCTCTATCCGGCCTTCAGGCCCGTCAACGAGAGCGCCCTTTCTGCCGCCGCTTCAGCGCTGCCCGCTTCGCTTGACCTGGCCTTTTTGGATAGCCTAAAATTGGTCCAAGGGCAGGTTGTTTCTCAAAATAATGCTTCCGGCGCCAAACCCCAAGCCACTCAAGGTGATACCGTGCTGGTCAGCGCCCACTGGCAGGTGCTGGCCCCAATGGATAAAAACTACAGCGTGGCCGCCGTTCTCCTGGCCCCCGACGGCAGCGTTCTGGCCCGGCGAGAAACTTATCCGGGCCTGGGCCTGCGGCCAACGCGCTACCTCCACCCCGGCGACTCTTTTGTAGACGTTTACCCCCTCGCCCTCAACGTTGACGTGCCCGAACCCATCGTCGCCAGAGCGGTGGTCAACGTGTTTGATTATAACTCCGATACGCGGGCCGGCTTTCCGGCGCTGGACGCCACCGGCCAAACCGTCACCCCTGTGGTGGGCCATCTTAAAATCACGCCCAAAAACTGGCCCAACTACCAACCGTCCCGGCCGGTTCGCGTCAACTTCAACCAACTCATCACTCTCATCGGCTACCACTTTACGCCCGCTACCTCAACCCTTACCCTCTATTGGCAATCGCAAAACCCGGCCCCAACCGATTACGTTGTTTTCATCCACCTTCTCGACGCCAACGGCAAGGTTATATCCCAGGCCGACGCCCCGCCAACCCATAACGCCTACCCCACCCGTTGGTGGTCGCCCGGCGAAGTGGTGGCCGACAGGCGCGCCCTGCCGGTTTCTCCCCATACCGCCGCCCTGCGCCTGGGCCTGTACGACCTTGATTCCGGCCGGCGGCTGAACATTACCGCTTCCACCCTCCCTACCCGGGACAACAGCGTGGAGATCAAACTGCCGTGAAAAAACAACAAGCCGGCCGGCCAGCAAACAACAAACTTGTCCCTGCCCTCATCCGCCGCCATCCCAGCCTCTCTCTGGCCTTGCTCATCTACCTTTTCCTCGCCTCTTCCTACTTCTTCATTGTGCCCATTTTTGAAGGGCCGGACGAATGGACCCACACCGGCCATGTCAAATACATCGCCGAGGGCAATGGCCTGCCGGTAATGCTGCCGGGAAAGGGCATTTGGGGCGGGCAGCAGCCGCCCCTCTACTACACCATTGGCGCCCTACTGATACAACCCTTTGAGTTGGACGGCGTGGCCGAATACGAAACAGAGCGCCGGAATCCGCACGCCTCTATCGGCTATGCCCTGGACCCCGGCAACAAAAACAACTACCTCCACCCCTCCACCGAAAGTTTTCCCTATCGCGGCCTGGCTCTCACCGTTCACGTTTTGCGCCTTTACTCAATGTTGTTTGGGGTTATCGCCATTATCTTTACTTACCTCACAGCCCTGGAACTGTTCAACTACCAGGCCCAAAATACCGGGCCAACGGCCCGTTCTTCCCGATTCCGGCCCAATTCTCAAATCACAAATCGCAAATCACAAATCGCAAATCACAAGTCACAAGTCGCAAATCGCAAACCACTATTCACTATTCACCATTCGCCGTCTACAATTCCCAATTCACAGTTCACAATTCACAATTCACAGTTCACAATTCACAATTCACAATTCCCCACCCTCGTCGCTCTCTTTGTCGCCTGCCAGCCGATGTTCGCCTTTATCACCGCTTCGGTGGCCAATGAGCCGGCCAACATTGCGTTTTGCGCCGTCGGCCTGTGGCTGGCCCAACGTTATGTTCTCCACGGACCTACTCCCCATTGGGGCCGAGCCGCCGCCCTGGGGGTGACGCTGGGCCTGATTTCCCTATCTAAAATGACCGGCCTGGCCTTTGGCCTGGTGGCGGTGGAGGCCATATTGATAGTGGCTATAGCTACGCGAAAACAGCCGGGGGCCGCCCGCCTGCTCTGGCGGGATGGTTTGATCATCGGCTTCCTCTTTCTGGCCGTCGGCGGCTGGTGGTATTGGCGCAATTATCAGCTTTATCACGACTTCTTCCAGCAGGGTCTCTATAAAATCTACTTCAATGTTGATCCCCAACCCCTCACCCTCAACGATTTTCTCTACACCCTTTCCACCGGCGAGGTTTCTTTCTGGGCCACCTTCGGCTGGCTCAACATTGCCGCCCCGGAATGGGTGTACAGCGTTTACCGGATTATCAGCCGGATTGGACTGTTGGGCATCTTATTTATCGTTGTCCTAAAAATAACCGGGGACATGATCGGCAAACTGCAAGGCCGGACCGCAAAATTAGCCAAAAAACAACCAGCAACCCTTTCTACATTTTCCCTCTCTCCTCCCTCCTCTCTCCTCTCTCCTCTCTCCTCTCTCCTCTCTCCTCTCCTCCTCTCTCCTCTCCTCCTCCATCTTACCTTCCCCATCGCCCTGGCCTTTTCCCTCACCCGGCTGGTGGCCATTGAGGGCGGGATGCAGGGCCGCCAACTTTTGCCCGCGCTTGGCTCAATGGCCATTCTCATTGGCTGGGGGTGGTGGATGCTTACGCCCCAACCGTTTCGCCGGGCGGTTACAACCATTCTGAGTATCATCCTTTTGAGTATCGCCGTTTGGATGCCTTACGGCGTTGTGGCCCCGGCGTATATTCCGCCTCCGCTGCTCGCCGAAACAGACCTGCCTGCGGATTTGTCTCGCCTGGACCTGACCTATAACGATGAGCTAAAACTCATCGGGGTCGCCGTTGAGGCCAAAACGGCCCGTCCCGGCGAGCGCGTTAACGTGACGGCTTACTGGCAAGCCCTTAAACCAATGGACACCAACTACAGTGTCTTTGTCCACCTGGTTGGGCGCGACCATACCCCGGTGGGCCAAATGAACACCTATCCCGGCCTCGGCTTGCGCCCCACCACCACCCTGGCCCCCGGCCAAATTGTGCAAGACACCTACCCGGTGTTGGTCAACGGCGACAGCGCGGCCCCCACCCGGCTGCTGGTCAACCTTGGCCTGTTTGACTTTAACGAGCCGGGCCGTCCCGGCATCCAACCCGTCGCCCCCGACGGCAATCCGGCGCCGCCCACGGTGGGCCAACTTAAATTGGCGCCGGCGCGGTGGCCCTCTTACCCAAACCAGCCGCCGCTGGCCGAGTTTGCCGGCCACATCCGGCTGCTCGACACCAGCTTCCAAAATTGCCGGTCAAGCGACAATGATTGTCAAATCACCCTGGTCTGGTCGGCCCACGGCCGCCCCGCCGCCGACTACACCGTTTTTATCCAACTCTGGCGCAACGGCGAATTTAGCGCCGGTTTCGACAGCCCGCCCCTAAATAACAATTATCCCACCGGCCTGTGGGACGCCGGCGAGATCATCATTGACCCCCATCTATTGGACCTCTCCGCGCTGCCATCGGGCGAATACCGGGTGTTGGCCGGTCTTTATGATTTTTCCACCGGCGAGCGCCTGCCTGCCGCCCTAAACGGGGATACTTTGCCCGATAATGCCGTGGAGCTTAGCCCGATCAAGATCAGGTAACACCTTTTGACACCTCAATATCCCTTGCTTTGTTTTGCGAGATGTTTTATACTTGAGATAGGCTCCAATAAAACCAAGTATTGCCAATTGTTTTCTTATGGGGTGGGATGGAATTTTATGTCACATCGAGATGAAATAGAGGCACTCATTACGACCCATAAACGTCGGTTGCAAAAGCTTAAAGAGCAGCTTGCTTACGCGGGTCAATCGGCTGATCCCAAAATTTCTATGGAAATAGAAGATATTGAAACGCAAATAGCCGAATTACAGTCGAAACTGTCCGCCCGCCTCTTCATAGCCTACAAACGTAACACCAGCTCCGATCAAAAACTGGCCACCTATTTACACGAAACCCTGACCGCTCACGGCCACGAAGTTTTCATTGACCAAACCCTGCGCACTGGCGATGCCTGGCTAGAACAAATTGACCAACAAATCAAAGCCAGCGATTTTTTGATCGTGTTGCTATCCAAAGAGTCGGCAGACAGTGAAATGATCCAAGCCGAGGTTAATCGAGCCTACGAGTACCGCAAGCTGCAAGGTAAACCACACACCCTGCCGGTACGGCTGGCCTACGAAGGTTTGTTGCCCTATTCTATCGCCGCTCTTTTGAATCCCGTGCAATATGTGGTTTGGCAAAATGAAGCCGATAACAAAAACGTAGCCCGTGAAATCCTGGCTGCCGTCAAAGGCCAGTTGCCTCAACAAAAACCTATCCAAATTGAACCCGCAACCGAGGCAAACATTATCTCCGAAGATGGACGCCCGGTGGCTGACGATGAGCGTATCCAACCACCCCTGCCAGAGTTTGACCCCCGTTTTCTGGCCGAGTTAGAAGTCCCTGGCGGTGCAGTCAAGCTACGCGACAAACTATATATTGAACGTGAAGCCGACAAACACTTGAAACGGGAAATCGTGAAGTGGGGCGCTACTATAACGATCCGCGCCCCGCGTCAAACCGGAAAAATCTCATTACTGATGCGCGGCATTCGTGAGGCCCGCCAAAGTGGAGCCAAAGTGATTTCGCTGGATTTTCAGGGTTTTGGTCACGACCAGTTGGTTTCGTGTGATGTCTTCCTACGAGAATTTGCCGAAACGATGTGCCACGAACTTCGCCTCGATCCAGCAGATTTAGAAAAAGCCTGGCGGGGTTCGTTGGGCGCGCAAAACAAACTGACTTATTTTATGGAAGACTACATCCTGCCCGCCTTTGAAGGCCCTATCATTCTGGCGATGGATGAAGCGGACTGCCTGCTGCAAACCAATTTCTACCGGGACTTTTTCGGCCTGGTGCGCTCCTGGCACAACCGGCGGGCCAAGTATGAGACATGGGAAAAACTTAACATCGTGTTGGTCATTTCCACTGAACCTTACCTCTTGATTGAAGATGTCAATCAATCCCCCTTTAACGTAGGCCTCAAACTTGAGTTGGCCGATTTCAACGAGTCCCAAATGCAAGACCTTAATCAACGACACGGTTTGCCAGTGGCCGAGGAAAACTTTGGCCAATTCATGACCCTATTGCACGGCCACCCCTATCTCACCCGCAAAGCGTTTTATACCCTGCTCACCGAACGCCTGACCTGGGCTGACCTGATCCCCAAGGCGGCTACCGATAACGGCCCCTTTGGCGATCACTTGCGACGTCATTATTGGGGATTGCGAGATAAACCCGAGTTGAGAGCAGCGCTAAAACAAATCATCCGCGATCAGTGTTGTCCAGACGAAATGTCACTCTTTCGTTTGGTCAAAGCCGGTCTGATCAAGGGCAGTGGTGATGCCTATACCTGTCGTTGCGACTTGTACAGACAGTACTTTGAGGAAAAACTGTTGTGAGTACATCCTCCTCAAGAGCCTCTGATTTTTTTGTCGCTGGCGGCACTTTACGGCCCAACACTCCCTCCTATGTCGAGCGCCCCGCCGATAATGAACTGTTCGATTTGGCTCTAGCCGGTGAATTTTGCTACGTCCTCACTCCTCGCCAGATGGGTAAATCCAGTCTGATGATCCGCACGGCCCAACGTTTAAGCAAAAGGAAAATTCACACCGTCAAAATTGATCTAACTGAGATTGGTCTGGTCGAGATTGACGCTTGGTATCTGGGCCTGCTCACCGAACTAACCCGAGCCTTGAAACTGTCGGTTGACCCAGAAACCTGGTGGCAGGAACGGGCCTCACTGGGGCAAGTACAACGATTTATCAGCTTCCTACGGGGCATAATTCTGACAGAGGTCAAAGGACAGATCGTCATTTTCATTGATGAGATTGATACTACTCTCAACCTTGATTTTAGGGATGATTTCTTTGCCGCTATCCGGGCCATGTACAACGCCCGGGCCAGAGAACCGGAATTTGATCGTCTGACTTTTATTCTTCTCGGTGTGGCTTCTCCCCCAGATTTGATCAGAGACCATGCCCGAACGCCTTTTAATATTGGCCAGGCAATCACTCTACAAGACTTCAGCCAAGCCGATACCGTAGTATTACAGGCTGGCCTGGAAGCCATCTATCCAGATCAAAGCAAAACCATCTTTAACCGGATTTACTATTGGACCAACGGCCATCCTTATCTGACTCAAAAATTATGTCAGGTTGTAGCTACCGCCAGTGATGAGATTTGGACTGATCAAAGAATTGATGAGCTAGTAGAAAAACTATTTCTCACCAGAGAGGTCACTAAGGAGGCCAATTTAAAGTTTGTTCGGGATACGATTCTGAACCATCCTCAGCACAGGGAAATGCTTAAAATCTACCGCAAGGTATACAAAGGGAAACCCATTGCCCCTAACGAACAACTATCTACTCATAATCAGCTAAATTTGTCTGGCTTGGTTAAAGTAGAAAATGAACGTTTACATCTTCGCAATGAGGTCTATCGCCGCGTTTTCAATTGGGATTGGATCAAAGCGAATACACAGCGAGACTGGAGACTTATTGGGGCATATACTGGATTTATAGTAGCTGCACTAGCCTTTATTGTATCAGGCATTATCCTATGGCATGACTTTTTCTACATACCTAACTTAGCTCAAGAAGCTATGAAATATGATTTTCGTCATACAACAACCACTCCAATGGAACGAGTAAACCGTCTAGCTACATTATTTGAGCCGCATTATTTTCTTGGACAACAAGATTATCATTATGAAGCCCAAGAATTATTCTTTAACTTACAGACAAGTCAAGAGCAATTGGCCTTGTTCGATGTCAAAAGCGATAAAATTGTTGTTATTATCAAAGGGTTGTACGTAACGTTAGCAGATGTTGATAATAGCAATCATACCAGTCCACTTTTACAAAAAATGATTGGCTCTTTAGAAAAGCTTGATGAAACAGAAGAAGTAAAGCGTCTAAAAGATGAAATTGGCAGTTGGGTAGGTGGTCGGGATTCAGCCAAACAAAATGAATTCAATGCCGCACGAATCAAATATGACGAAGCTATTGACCTGAATGGGGAAAATCCTGCCGTACTATATGAAAGGGCCAGGGTATTGGTTGAACTAGCGCAATACCCCCAAGCTTTAAGCGATCTCGACCAAATCATGGCAATTGCTGGTAGAGTACCATCTCCTACAGCTACTGTGTCACCAACAATGTCTCAGACCCTGTTACTAGCAACTCCCACCCTTACAGATACAGTTGCTTCAACTCCAACCAGTACTCCAAAATCTACCAAGACACCCCTTACTACCCCCTTCCCCTTTACCAGAACAGTAACAGAAACGCTACAGCCCAACACCACATCTACATCTGTACCTACAGCAACACCCAAACCACTCTCAATCACTTCAAATTTTGCAACGACGGGGCAGATAGAAAATGCAGTTAGGAGTCTAATTAATAGTCAGATCTGATTAAGGTATTGGTCCATGCATCTGACTCGGAATATCCTAACCTGCGAAAAGTCAGAACACCCCTGCCCACAGGCGAAGCCTTGACCGTAGCCGTCAATCCTGCCAACCCCCTGGAAATACTGGCTGTTTTGAAAGACAAGGGCATTTACAAAACAGATAACGGCGGGATTGACTGGAAGCAGGTTTCTGATGATGGCTCCGCAGTCACCCTCCATTTTGCCACAGCAGACCCTAACGTAGTCTATGCCGGGGTCTACGGTTACATTTTACGTTCTGACGATGGAGGAGACACTTGGACGCCGTGGCAGATAAACGTAGGCA
>JAFGDY010000198.1 GCA_016931895.1 Anaerolineae bacterium | reverse complement strand
TACGAGTACGCTTGTTTTCAGCCTCTCACTCCCTGAATGCCTATTTCTTTGTCAATGTTCTACTTGACTTCTTACCGCATGTCTTGTGATTATAATTTTACGGCCCAAAAGAGGCCGTAATCAATCATCCCTAAGCGCAAGGCGCAATGAGAAGCCAACACGTGTTCATAAACATGGTCCAGATTGGCCCCGGTGCGCCACTTGAGATAACGTTTGTATAGTTGGTACAGCCAACGAAATTTAGAAAGCCATAGAAAAATGATACAGTCTCTATTGAGAATGTCAAGATTGTATTTGGTTACAATTTCGGCGCGATGTGGCTCAAAACCCGCCCCGATTAGGGCCTCTTTGTAGCTGTCCAGGGTTTCCAGGTAGGGTACATCCCAGACCCGCAAAAACTCATCATAAATCTGGCGATTTTCAGCCGAGGCCATAGCAATTTTGTTTACAACCAGCAAGTCGGCAAAAGCAAAAACCCCGCCTGATTTTAACACCCGTCTGGCTTCTTGTAAAAAAGCGGGTTTATCCGCAAAGTGGGCCGGCGACTCGATAGACCAGGCCAGGGCGAAGGAGGCATCGGCCAGCGGCAGGCAATGCGCATGGCCCATGCCAAAACAAACCTGCGGCCAGACTTGTTGATGGCGGGCATTGCGGGCGGCCCGGCGAGCATTGTAAGGCGTAAGGTCTAGGCCCACCACCTTCAAGCCATATCTCTGGCGAGCATGAATGGCTGCCCCGCCGCGCCCCGAAGCTATATCTAATAGGTGATGGTCTGCCGCGTGGCGGCCGGCGGCATGCAGGTCTAACAAACCGTCGGCCAGCCGATTGATCAACCGCAAGTGGCTGTTGGCGTGAAGATGGTACTGGCCCGGGTTGGAGTAACCCACGTTGAGGTAAGACTCCATATCTGACCATTGGCCGAGGTAACTATACAGATCGGCATGAGCATTGCGATAGCTGTATTGGCCGTGCACGTCGCTCACGCGCCAGGTGGGGTTTTTGACGGCGCGGGCGGTTTCAGGTGGGTTTTGCATTGGGTTGACATTGCTTGCCGGGCTATTTTTTGGTTCTTTAATTTGAACCGTAGCCCTGCCAAATTATACCCAGGTATGTGATTTGGGGAAAGTCTAAGAACGGATTATGTGTAGCTAGTCCGGCATCGCCCAGCTTGAATAGAGATTGCGTACTGCGTATTTGTTTACGCAACAGGTAATACGCAGTACGCCTTGAAGTGACTGTCACCTGATAAATTTGGATCTACTGATCCTGCATGGAGATTCTTTGCTCGTTCCTCGCTCAGAATGACATGACCTGAATAATTACCAAGTCTATAACATAACCGCACCTGGTTACCTGCTGCATTGTCTCACTTGCTGCCCGTTATTTCAAAATGAGTGGCAAGTATGACTTATAATTGAGTTCGATAACGGAAACCTTCGCCACAAATGCATCCCAGTTGCCATTGTAAGTGAGATTTGGCCCAACGGTTACGGGGAAGGTTTCGGATGAGTCTGTGATCCCGGTGATGTAGGCGTTGCCGGCCGAGTCCGTCGCAATATCCAGGGCAAAATCCCAGTCGCCGTCGCCGCCGATGTAGCCGGCGTAGACTAATCCTGTGCCATCCGCTGTCACCTTGGCCACAAACCCATCCAAAAGGCCGCCATTATAGGTGAGGTCCGGCCCGTTCGTCACAGGAAAGGTGGCTTCAGTTGAGTTGGTTGCGCCGACAAGGTAGAGGTTATCAGTTGAGTCCAGGTCGTTACGGTGAGCATAGTCGCGGCCATTGCCGCCGATGTAGCCGCAATAGTCCAGCCCGGTGCCGTCCGCCTTCACCCTGGCCACAAACGCATCGTCGCCGCCATTGTGGGTCAGGTCCGGCCCGACGGCCACGGGGAAGGATGCTGCGGTTGAGCCGGTTTCGCCGCTGATGTAGGCGTTGCCCGCCGCGTCCACCGCAATGCCCCAGCCATAGTCGTCGCCGCTGCCGCCAATGTAGCCGGCGTAAACTAATCCTGTGCCGTCCGCTTTCACCTTGGCCACAAACCCATCTTCGCCGCCATTGTAAGTGAGGTCCGGCCCAACGGCCACGGGAAAGGTGGCTTCGGATGAGGTTGTGCCCCCGGTAAGGTAGGCGTTGCCCGCCGCGTCCACGTCAATATTCCAGGCCTCATCCTGGTTGTTGCCGCCGATGTAGCCGGCGTAGACTAATCCTGTGCCATCTGCTGTCACCTTGGCCACGAACCCATCATAGGTGCCGCCATTGTAAGTAGTATCCGGTCCGACGGTCACGGGGAAGGATGTTTCGGTCGAGGCCGTGTCTCCGGTGAGGTAAACGTTGCCCGCCGCATCCAGGGCCATGTGATGGGCATAGTCGTTGCTACTACCACCGATATAGCCGCAATAGTCCAGCCCGGTGCCGTCCGCCTTCACCCTGGCCACAAACGCATCGTAGCCGCCATTGTGGGTCAGGTCCGGTCCAACGGTCACAGGGAAGGTGGCCTGGGTCGAGTTGGTTTCGCCGGCGATGTAGGCGTTGCCTGCCGCGTCCACCGCAATGCCCCAGCCATAGTCGTTGCCGCTGCCGCCAATATAGCCGGCGTAAACTAATCCTGTGCCGTCCGCTTTCACCTTGGCCACAAAAACCTCGTCGTTACTGTTGGAGGTCAGGTCCGGCCCGACGGTCACGGGAAAGGATGTTTCGGTCGAGGCAGTGTCGCCGATGATGTAGGCGTTGCCCGCCGCGTCCACGGCAATACCTTCGCTCTCCTCCCAATTGCTGCCGCCAATGTAACCGCAATAAACCAACACGGCCGGGTCAATCACCAGCGGCAAGGCGGGATTGTATGCGCCCACGTGGAAACCATAGGTCGTGGCATCGTCTAACATATACTCCACCGCAATTGGCACGCGTTCTCCGTTTGCTTCTTGATACGCCACAGGCGTTTCATCCTGGAAACCACCGGCGGGTGTGTTCACCTCCAACTGCCCGGTATCGTTTACCCGCAAGGTCGCGCCGCGATACGCCAGCCGAATCTGGGCCGGGTCTGCGCCTGGCTGAACAACGAACTCGTACTTGAGCCGATGGGCCGTGCCCCTGTACACCAGGTCAATGCCATCCCACAAATCGCGGTAAATGATTTGGGCGTAGGTTGGCAGCCCGGTGCGCCACTGCTCGCGCGATCCCTTGAAGTACGAGATGGTCGCGCCGGTCCGATCTTGCCCGATGGGGCGCACGGGATTCGCCTGCACAAAGTCAAAATTGACAATCCAACGGTTTTTCTCTCCTTCAGGATGGTTGGCCGTGAGGCCGGTCAGCGCAAAGGTAATGCCCTGGGGGGTGAAGTAAAGCGTCTTGTCGTTGCCCTGGACGTAATAGGCGACGCGAGCGTCCATCTGCCCCTGGTTGGCGATGAAGTAGAGGGGCATTTGGCCCCAATCGGTTTGGACACGTGTCGTTGTGGGCGTCATTGGCGCGGATGGCGCAGATAGCGCCAGCAGTATGGCCAGCAAAAAGATTGTTGAGAGCAGGTATTTGATTCGCATAGTTTTTCTCCTGTTTGGTTGGTGTTATGGATATTCATCTTTGGTGTTGACAGACCGCGTCCGAAAGAAGGCTATCAATTCCTCCAGGCTTCCAAAGCCGTACCGCCGGTGCGTGCGGATATTCTCCACACTGTAGCGCCACACGGGGGGACACTTGGGTGATGCCGGTCGCTCTTGCCACAGACGGAGCAGGTAGACTTGGTAAGTAGGGTCTTGGTCAAGTTTCACAGGCATCTCTCTTTTCTTTCAACGCGGTATGTGTTACTATTGTAACTGGCGAGCGTTGAAAAACCGTTGAAAACGGCACCTGCTTCACGGGACAATGATGATGAGCAAAAAGAGGGAAAATGCTTGGCTAAAGCTGCAACTCCTGGGTGGCTGCGAGATCCGGTGCCCCGACGGCCCGTTGCACCTGGAAACTGCCAAAACCAACGCGTTATTGGCCTATCTGGCCATGCAGCCCGGCCCCCAGCAACGTCACAAGTTAATGGGCCTGCTTTGGGGGGACCTGCCGGAGCCTAACGCCCGCCGTAACCTGCGCCGCGCCTTGTGGAATCTGCGCCGACAACTCGACCACCCCACTGCCTCCTCCTCCTTTATTCTTACCACCCACCAGACCGTGGAATTCAACCGTGAGAGTGATTATTGGCTGGATGCCAAAGAGTTTGAGAGATTGGCAAACGGCGAAACCGGTAAGGCCGTAGAACTGTACAGGGGTGATTTCCTCGAAGGGTTCTACGTGCATGATGCGCCGGCCTTTGAGGAGTGGATGCTGGCAGAACGGGAGCGACTGCGGACGCTAGTTCTGCTGGCTCTGCAACGGCTGGGGGAATACCATGCCGCGCGAGGCGAGTACGCTGCCGGCGCCGAGTATATAACCCGGCTGCTGGCGTTGGCTCCCTGGCGAGAAGAGACCCACCGCGAATTGATGCGCTTGCTGGCCCTCACCGGGCAGCGCAGCGCGGCCCTGGCCCAATATGAGGAATGTCGGCGCATGCTAAAAGCAGAGTTGGGATTGGAGCCGCTGGAAGAGACCACAATGCTATACGAGCGAATCCGACAGGGAGTGGAGGAGACGTCGCTCCTGCGCCTCCGCGCCGTTGCTTCCCCGTTCCCTTTCGTGGGGCGAGAAGCAGAACACGCGACGCTGGTGAATTGGTGGGAATCGTCACGGCGCGACGCAAGCCATCTGGCGCTGGTAGAGGGCGAGGCTGGCGTGGGCAAGACGCGCCTGGTGGAAGAGGTGATTCGCTACGCCGAGACCCAGGGGACGACAGTGTTACGTGGACATTGTTACGAGTTCGGCAGTGGCGTCCCCTATCAGCCCATCGCCGAGGCCCTGCGGGAGGTTTTGGGCAGAGCGGCGGAGGGCCAGAGGAACAGGGAAGAAACTTCCGCTTCTCCGCTTCTCTGCGCCCTTGCCCCGGTCTGGCTGGCCGAGTTATCGCGCCTGCTGCCCGAATTGCAACTGGCATTTCCCGATTTGCCGGAACCGATGGATGCCTTTGATGAAGCTGCCCGCCAGCGACTCTTTGAGGCCGTGGTCCACTTCCTGCAAGCGGAGGTCAAACGTCGGCGGCCTGGCTTGAGCCTTGTCTTGAGCGAAGCCGAAGGAATAGTCGAAAGACCCGTGATCGTCTTCCTCGACGACCTCCACTGGGCTGACCAATCCACCCTCGACTTGCTCCACTACCTGGTGCGCCGGCTGGCCGAAACACCGATCTGGTTTGTGGGGGCGTACCGGCCGGAGGAGGTCAGCCTAAATCATTCGCTAACCCGGCTGCGGCAGAGTCTTGGGCGCGATCGCCGGGCGAATCGGCTGGTTTTGGGGCCGCTTTCCGGCGAGGTGGTGAAGGAACTGGCCCGGTCCCTGGTCGGAGAGCAGGAAGGGGCAATTCTGGGCGACTGGCTCTATCGCGAGAGCGAAGGCAATCCGTTCATCCTGGTCGAGACGGTGAACGATTTGCAGGAGCAGGGCGCGCTTGTGGCAAGCCCTTTGGTTTCATTTGGGATAGGCGATGTTGCCCCACTGCCTGGCCAAGATGGACATTGGGTGTGGACCGGCGCGCCGCCAGTCGAGGCGTTGCCGGCTAGCGTGCAGGACATTGTGCTGCAGCGAGTAGGGCGGCTGGAGGAAGCGGCGCAGCGACTCTTAACGCTGGCGGCGGTCATCGGCCGACAGTTCGACGCCACACTCCTGCAAGCTGCTGCCGGGCCAGATGCAGACGTTGTGGACGAAAGTCTGGATGAGTGGTTGACCCGTCGCCTGATCACCCCTCAGTCGGGTAACGGCCCCGGGACTTGGGATTTTAGCCACGATAAGATACGGGCTGCGGTTTATTATGCGGCCGGGAGAGATCGGCGGCGGATGCTCCACCAGCGAGTGGGGGAGGTACTGGAACGGTTGTTCCCCGATCGGATTGAGGAGCAAGTAGGGTTACTGGCTCATCATTGGGAACAAGCCGGGGAGCCGGCCAAGGCGACAGAGTACCTATTGCGCGCCGGCGACCAGGCCCGCCTGGTTTACGCTCACCAAGAGGCCGTTGATTACTACCAGCGGGCGCTGGCGTTCCTGAAGAGCCAGGGATGTGCCGGGCGCGAACGAGCGGCGCGGACACTGTTGAGATTGGGGTTGACTTACCACAACGCCTTCGACTTCCAGCGGTCGCGCCAGGCATACAATGAAGGTTTTGAGCTGTGGCAGCGGGCGAGCCAGACTCCAGAAAAGGCCCAGCCCACCGCCCCCCACCCGCTCAAAACGACCTGGGACGATCCGCCGACCCTGGATCCAACAATGGCCGACGACATCACTTCAATCGGCCTGATAAACCAACTCTTCAGCGGGCTGGTGGGCTTGAGCGCCGAGATGGGGGTCGAGCCTGGCATAGCCCGCCATTGGGAGGTGTTGGCAGGCGGGCGCAGGTTCGTCTTCCACCTGCGAAACGACGTGCGGTGGAGCGATGGCGTCCCGGTGACGGCCGGAGACTTTGCCTATGCCTGGAAACGGAATCTGGATCCGGCTACCGGGTCGCCCGTGGCTAACCTGCTGTACGATGTTAAGGGGGCCAGAGCCTTTCATCAGGGGGAGGCCGGGCGGGAGGACGTAGGGGTACGCGCCCTCGATGAGTTTACCTTGCTTGTGGAACTGGACGAGCCAACAGGCTATTTTCTCCAACTGCTGACGCAAAGCGCCTGCTATCCGGTGCCCCAACACGTAGTGGAGGCGCACGGTGAGGCGTGGACGGAAATGGGGAACATTGTCACCAATGGACCTTTCAGGCTGGATGCCTGGTCACAGGGCCAGTCCATTGTTTTGTCACGCAATCCGGAATATCACGGTCAGTTCACGGGCAACCTGGAGCGTGTAGAACTGCTTTTGCAGCGTATGGAACCGGCGGCCAAATTGGAGATATATGAGGCGGATGGCCTGGACATCCTGGACTTGCCATCATTGGAGGTGGATCGAGCGCGACAGAATCACGCCGGAGAATTCATTTCGTTCCCAACGCTGTATACCGAGTACGTGGGGTTTGACACAAGCCGGCCGCCCTTCGACGACTCTCGCGCACGCCGGGCCTTTGCCCTGGCCACCGACAGGGAAACGCTGGCGCATGTCGCTTTTAGGGGGTATGTTTCTCCGGCTACGGGTGGATTCGTGCCGCCGGGCATCCCCGGCCACTCGGCGGGGATCGGTTTGCCGTACGATCCGGCGCAGGCGCGCCGCTTACTGGCCGAGGCCGGTTATCCGGGGGGCCGTGGTTTTCCCGGCGTGGATTCGCCAACACGTCGAGCTGTTTTGCCTCACCCTGAGTACCTGCAGACGCAGTGGTGGGAGAACCTGGGCATAGAGATCACGTGGAAGGTTATGGAGTGGGCAACCTATCTCGAAAAACTGGAAGAGCCGCCCCACATGTTTCTTATGGGGTGGCTGGCCGATTATCACGACCCTGACAACTTTCTGAGGGTGGGTCTTTGGCGGGAGAGAGTCAGATGGCGCAATGAAGGCTATGATAGGTTGGTGGAAGAAGCCCGGAGGATTACGGACCAGGGAGCGCGAATGCAGTTGTACAGGCAAGCGGAGAGGATTCTGGTTGAGGAAGCGGCAATCATACCGCTCTACTACGGACGACAGCACTTGCTGATGAAACCATGGGTAAGCAAGTTCCTCCCCACATCGGCTGCCGGGAGGCCACGTTGGAAGGACGTGGTCATTGAGCCGCATTGGTGACTTGTTACAGCCGGTCCTGGCTGCGGACGCCTGTCCTGAGGCTGTTGAAGGAATTGATGACCAGCCGCACGCTAAGCATCGTGAGTCTGATTTAATCAATTGGGTGCATTTCAAATGAGTCGAAAAAAGGGCCGCAGGCCGGGGGATTTGGGGGGTATCCCCCCAACTTCTCCTCTCTCTGACTCAAATGAAACACACCCTAATCAATTGCCTGGAGATTCGGCTCAAACCGGGCGGCGGATTTTTGGTCTAATTGGGCCAGTTTGTGCCAGGTTTGGGCATATAAATCCTGAATTTCATCTTGATAAAGGGCGTAAGCCATTGGCTCAGAGTTTTGGGCGCAACGCGATAGGGTGGCCAGGGTGTCGGCGCAGAGTTGGATATTTTGTTTTTTGCGCAAGTATTTGGGGGTCGGTTTCGGCTCGCCTTGCCTCACAATTTTGCGGAGTTGGGTGGCGTCGCGCAGGCGGGCGCGCCATTTTTGCCGGCGGGACTCATCGGCCAAGCCGGACAGTTTTTCGTAACAATCTTCAAATCGGTAAGCCTTGAACCACGCCTCCAATTGAGCTTCGGGCACGGGCGCGGTTAGGGAATTTAGGTCCAGTTGACTACCGTCAAGCTCCCGCAAATGCTCGTAGAGATTTTGATAAACGGCCTGCTCATCGGGCGAGAGGAAGGGGGTAGTCTGTTTGAGGAGGGCGCCAACTTTATCCAACGATTTAGCTGCGCTTTCACCGGCTTGCCGTTGGGCCTGGGCCGTAGCCAGGTAAAGGCGTAAAGTATTGGTCAAAAAAGCGATGGTTGACTCTGATGACGGGGATTCCAGCAGCGGTTTATAAAAGTCAAGGACCTGGGCCAGGGTTTGCTGGCGTTCTTCTAAAATTTGGCTCATGATCAAAAGGCGGTCCGCTTGCTTCTCCAAGTGGTCAAATTCCTGATTGAGTTTGGCCCTGTCCCATCGTCCCACCTGGCGCAAAGCCTTGAGCGTGGCTGCCGACAGGCTGATGTCATCAAACAGCTCATAGCCGCCGGCCAGGGCGCGGTCCAGCGCCGGGCCGGGGTTGGTAAATAGTTCCTGTTGGTCCTGCTTGATTTGCTGCTCAAGTTGCCGCACTTCAGCCAACTCCTGGCGTACTTGTTGAATAGTAGCAGGTTTAAGCGTAAAATCCGGCGGTAGTTGGAGCAGGATTTCCAGAAGGTTGACCCGTTCGGCCAGGCGGCCGGGGCTGGGACGGCCGGCGGCCAACTCCTGCCGATTTTGCGCCAATTGTTGTAGCACGGGTTCCAGGGCCAGTTTGACCTTCTCTTTTTCAGACTCTTGTTCCAGCCGGTTGAGCAATTTGGCAATGCTGTCGCCCCAACGATTTTTGACCAAATCTTCGGCCAGGGCCGGCCAGAAGTTGGCGGTTTGGCCCGGCTTGAGCGCGCCGGCGGCGGGGGTTTTGTCGGCGGAGGGTAGCGGCGCCCGGCCTGTACCGGCCAGGACAGCCGAGCGGGCATTGGCCTCCAGGATGGCTTGCAGACGTTGTAAGTCCTCTACGGTGGGTTCATAGGCTGCCGGCCAATGCGTAATGGCCTGGCGAAGCGAGCGGCAGTTTGCCAGCGGTTGCCTGGCTTGCTCCGGCTGAACGTACAGTGTCTGGTTGATCGCCTCGTACTCTGTCCAAAAGGCGGCTTCATTTTCCAAGGGGTTTAGTTTAGCCAGGCACTCCGGCGGGAGTAAAGTAGCCAGTTTGGACAGATTCTGCTGGGCGGTAGGGCCGTTTTTGCCCAGCAAGGGGCGCAAGATTCCCTCAACCAGCAGTTCTTGCAATTCGGCAAATTCCTGGGCCGCTTCGGCCAGGCCGGTTGTGTCGCCGGTTTTGATGAGCGCGTCTTTGGCCAGATTCAGTAAATCAAAACCCAATTGCAAACGATTCACGTCGCCCAATTCTTGCGGCTGTTGGACTTTGTCTTTCAACTCTTGTAATTGCGTTTCCACTTCGGAGAACTGCGGGGAAGCCAGTTTTCTGATCAAGTCCGGGGCGGCCTGCGCTACCGGATCATAAGCCCATAAACGGGCTTGCGCCAGGCCGGTGACCGGCTCCCTGCTGTCCAGGCGTTGGGCCAGGTCAAATTGGATCCAGGCCAGGTCGGCCTGTGTCCGGTCCAGGTGGGCCTGGGCTTTGGCCAGATGGTTGCGGGCCTGGCGGGCCAACTCTTGGGGTTGTTGCCGGTAAAAATTGGCCTGTTGACCCAATAGATCGGCCAGCTCCTGCCAGCGGCGAAATTGGGGGCCGATGGTTGAACCAAGCGCCCGGCCCAGCATGTACCACCACCCATAACTAACCTTGTCCTGAATTTGGTCAAAATCTTCTCGTTTGGGTTGAAAGCCGGGCGGCATTTGCGGGCCGATGATTAATTCAAACCACAACAACCCAAACCGGCGTAAATCCAGAGCCGGGTTGAAAGTGTCGCTGATTACGTTCCAATCTGTCACCACCAGGTGGCCGGTTTCCGGCGAACCAACCCACCACAAATCTCCCAATTTGCGATCCTGACAACTCAAATTGAGCTGCGCCAGCGTTTGCAACAGATCGGTGTATTGTTGGGCGGCGGTCAGGGCTAATTTTTCGCGGGCCAGGGGGTCGGTTAAATTCTCAAACGTTTCTAATAGAGATTGGTGCAATAAAGGCTGCATCACCAGCGCCCGCCGCCCATCGCTTGAGTTGCCTAATTGCGCATCCGGCAGGGGGATGACATTGGGAAAAGCGCGCGCGCCCCGCGGCAGGGACAACATCGTATCGCGTAATTGACACAAGATGTCATACTCGCGGTCAAGGTAGAGGTTATGGTCTTGATTTTTGGCCAGTTTGACGGCCCATTGCGCGTCGGCAGGCTTTTGCCCTTCCAGATAAGCCGGAAAAACGTGCGCAGTCTCGCCCTGGCCCAGCAAGTCGAGCCGCAAAAAATAGACAGTGTTGTTTGAGACGACCCGGATGCTCATGGTTGACCTCAAATGTGGGAATGCCTGAAGACCCTAAAGCCTGGGGTCGGTGTACCACTTATCAATCAGCGTTTGGGGATAACCCAACTCTATCATCTTCCGCCGAGTCAAATCCAGGGCGTAGGATACGCGCCGGAAACAGACGGTCATTCTATGCCAATCAAGATAACAATAGCTGGCTTCGTAGCCCTCATCCCGCGGCTGCCCCACACTGCCCGGATTGAGATATACAATTTGCCGGCTTAAATTTCCCAGGGCCAGTTGGCCCTGCGGAGTTTCTTCTTGCCACTCGCTCTCTGGGTTAGGCGCAGCCGCAACTCGTCGCCAGAAGAGGGCGCGATGGCTGTGACCCACCACAATCAATTGCGGAAAAAAATCGGCCTGAAGGAGATCGGTTACGGCTTGTTCTGCGTCTACTTTGCCGGTGGTGTACTTGGTCACGGTCCAGGTGGGGTCTGCCGGTTTGGGCACGCCGTGGGCCAGAATCACGCCTGGTTTGGGCTGGGCAATAACCTGGGTTTGCTCAATTTGGGGGCATATCTCCGGGTAAACCGTCCGGCACACCTGGCGATGATAATTGAGCACGGTTCTGGCCTCCTGGTCAAAATACTCCTCACTGAAATATTGTCCCCCGCACAGCCCGTCAACCAGCCCCAGGTCGTGGTTGCCCACCACCCAGGCATTGGGCGCGATGTCCAGTTTTTGCAGGGCGGCCCAACATTGGATCGGCCAGGGGCCGTAGCCTACCACGTCGCCCAGGCACCAAAAGGTTGTGATTTTTTGCCCCATCGCGTCATCCAACACGGCGTTGAGGGCGGGTAAGTTGCCGTGAATGTCGGCCAAAATGGCGACCCGCATGAACTGGTTATCTCCTGAGCAGGCTGCTCTCATCAAAGTTGACAAAAACCGGGTAGG
Source organism: Anaerolineae bacterium (assembly GCA_016931895.1). Classification (NCBI taxonomy): domain Bacteria; kingdom Bacillati; phylum Chloroflexota; class Anaerolineae; species Anaerolineae bacterium. The sequence goes on along the minus strand of JAFGDY010000198.1, from coordinate 12,047 downwards.
CCGGGCAAAGCTGGCGGCCCCGCCGGATGAGATTGACAATTTGTTGTTTGATTTCCTGGGTCTCGCCGGAGGGACTCAAAATAGTGCTCAACAGGTCTCTTGATTGATGCACCTGGTTCAAGAGGGGTTTCAGATTATCCAGAATCTGCCTGAATTCCTGTTCTTTTTGCTGGAGTTCCTGGATAAGCCGGTCGCACTCCTGGTATTGGTTGTGCAAAAGTTGGGCCTTTTGCCGGGCCTGGTTGAATGTTGCTTCGGCGTGACTATTATTGATTTGTTCCAGAGTTAGCGGCGGCGTTTCCAGGTATTGCAGCACATGCCCCAAAGACCATGTGCCATCCTGGAATACTTCCTGGTGTTTGTCGTTGTCGCTGGTTACGGCGCGGCCCAACTCGATGGCCGGGGCAAAATCGCCGCTGTTGGCCCATTCGGTCATCTTGGCGCGGACGGCTTCCCAATCAACCGCCGGACGGCAACTGGCCTGCCATTTGTTCAGCATTTGCATCACGGTCAATTTTTCGGTGATCACGCCCACCAGAGCGCGGTAACCTCTGATGGTCAGGCCGGTATAGGGGTCTATCACTTCCAGGCCGGCCAACAGTTGGCTTTCGTCGGCGGGGTCCTGGGTATGCATGTAGATCAAACGGTCCTGAACAATTTGGAAATTTTCCTGGGCCATAGCTTCTTTGATTTGAGCCACAGCGGTTTCCAGGTCGGCGCGTTGGCGTTTGGCTGTTTCAATTTCTTTGGGCAATTCCTTCAATCCCCGATGCTGCGCCAGGCCCCGTTGTTCTAATTCCTGAAAACTGTCCTCAATTGTTTCCCAGTGGCCGGTCATCATGGCCACCACAACCTGGTTTTTGATTTCCAGTTGTTTTTCGCGGGCAAAATAGAGCTTTTCCAGAATAAGTTCCAATTCATAGAGCGCGTTGTTCAAATTCAGGGTGCGCTCACCAAGCCTTACGCCCAGGTCAGTCGCATTACGTTCTACCTGGCTCAGGTTGACCAGCCTTTTATGCAACTCTTTAGCCCGGCCAATGTGATTTTTTAAGGCCTGATCGGGCGGGCCATAGCCGCTTGCTTCCAGGTTGCCTACCACCTCCTGCACCTCCGCCGGCAAGCGATGGTAGGTGAGTTTTAGCATCCGTTCGGCCTGCTCTTGAATGTCCGCGTCCGTTTGCAGGGCCAGAATTTTGCACAATAACTCGGCCCGGGCCAGAATGGTGCCGCCGCTTTCGGCCAATTGCGCTACCTCAGCTTTCATCTGGTTGACGGTTTCTTTGACCAAATCCGACCACCACTCCTGTAACTTTTCCGCCTGGTCGGGCGCATCCTCTCTTAACGTCTCAAAAGCCTGACGCGCCTGGCGCAATTCGCTGATGGTGGTTTGGCCCGTCAGTTGGCTGCGGATGGCAAATTTTTGTTTTTCAATTCGCTCGGCTGCTTCGATGAGCGTTTCTATGCGCCGGATGGCGTCGGCATCGGTTTTGGAGAGGGCAGTGGCCAGATGTTCCGCCAAGAACCTGGTTTGGGCAATGGCCATCCGGGCTTCAACATACCGGCCTTCGGTATAGTAAAACTCGGCCAGGTAGCGTTTGAGGGTGGGGTCGTCGTTATAGAGGCGGTTGAGTTCGTTCAGGCGTTGTTCTTTTCCCGCCGGGTCAAAGGTCATTTGGGCGCGGATGAGGTCCTGGTGTTTCCGCGCGTTGCGCCGGCCTTCTACAATCCTGGGGTCGGCAGGAGCCAGTTTAAAAGCGGCTTCCCACAGGTCGCCGGCCCGATCCCAGCGGCTCAATTCCTGCAGGTCGCTGGCTGTTTTAGCGTAAGCCTGGGCCAAGGCCCGGCTGCGCCACTCGGCCAGCCGGGGCGATTGGCAGCGCTCTAGCGCGTGAAGCAGCGCCTCCACCCTGGGCAGGCTAAAATCCCCGGCAGCCACCAGATTTTCCAACTGTTCATCAAGTTCATTGCGCCACTGCGAGGCGGCCTGGCTGATGGCGGCGCGGATTTGGGGAAGCTGGCGTGAAATAGCCTGGCGATACGGCTCCAGCAGAAGATAGGCCGAACGGGCGTCGCCATTTTCCAGCGCGGTTTGAGCTTCTTGCAGGGCCAGGGCAATATCGGTTTCTTGCTGTTCGTCAACGGCAATTTCATCAAGCAGAGACTGGGCGGCAGCGGCGTCGTCGCCGCGCAGGGCAATCACCTGCTGAAAATTTTCCCGCGCCGCCAGATATTGCTCCGGATTTCCGCAGAAACGCGAAGCCTCCAAAAATAGGCGCCGGGCCATAATGCGCTCGATCAAGCGGGGCAGCCGTTCTTCGCCGGAATAGTCTTGCGTGGCCTGGATGGCCGCTTCCTCAATGGGAATCAATTCAGCCGCTTCGGTGGCGGCCAGCATCTTTTCCTCAAGGGTGTGAAATATCTGATCAACGCCTAATTTGAAGTCAATCTGCACCCGCAGGCGTTCAATCTTGGCTATGGCGTGGCGGGATAGGTTGGGGGTGAGCAGGTTGGCTAACTGTTCTTTGGCCTGATCTGGATCGGTTTGGCTCTGGCGGGCAATATTGGCCAGGCGTTCGTCAAATTGTTGCACCTCTTTTTCGGCCTGAACACACTGCTCCAGTGCGGCCTGGCTCTGAGCGTATAAATCCTGGAATTCTTGGTCGCGAGCAAAAATCATCTGGCCGATGTCAACGGCGCGTTGAAACCGATCCTGGGCGGCGGCAAAGTCTTCCAACTCTTGAAACCGCTGGCCGGCCTCGAGCAAGCCGGTGGCCTCTTGGGTGAGCGTGGGCAAAAGACGTTGGCGGGTGTCTGCCAGTTCCGGGGTGAAACGATCTAACGCTTCGGCGGCGTCCAGGGCCAGCCATACTTCAACCGGGTTTTCTTTGTTTAAGGCCGCCTTGACCTGGCTCACGGCTTGTTCTCGCCGCTGCATGGCCGGTTCAATCTTTTCTTTTAACTCTTTTTCCAGAATGCTTCTGGCAAAGTCGCTGGGGTAAGCCAGGGAGAGGGCGTCTTGGATCTTGGCGTAGGCTGCGCCGGGCGATTCGGCCAGCAGTTCGCGGGCTTGCCCCAGGTAATCCTGGGCTTTTTGTTCGGCAAAACGGCTGGCCAGTTTTTTGGCGCGGTCAATACATTCGTCTATGGGCAGGCAGCCCAGATATTCGCCGTTTTCATCAAAAAATTCGGTTTCAGTTTCTCCCCGCTGTTTGATGGCTTCGTAACGATCAACCAATTCTTGCCCTTTTCGGGCCAGAATGAGGGTGGGCGTGCCCACCCATTTGTCTTTAGCCTGGTCTCGTTTTTCAGCCGCCGTTAGTTTGAGGCGCTGCAAGGGGATGACGTGCGGGGCGTCGCCGGCCTTTTTGGAGATTTCGGTCAAAGCCCGTTCGTACTCGGCTACGGCTCGACTGCCCGCGCCAACGTCCTCAAACTCTCTGGCCCGCTGCCAGATTTGCTCTAAGCCCTGTTGGACCTCTTCAATCAGGCGGCGTTCGCGTTCGGCGGCTTCTTTGACCGGCAACTCCGCCCACAGACTCCGGGCTAATTCATTTTGCTCGTCCTGGTTTAACAAAGCCTGTAAAATCTGGCGAGCCTGGCGGTCGTTAAACTGTTCCCGGTCAAAAAGGGCGGTGGCCTCGGTTTCCAGTTGGTTGATGTAACGCTGGCGCGCTTCTGTTAAGGCCTGGCGGCGTTGCTGAATATCGTCCAGCAGCGTGGCGTTATTGTAGGCATACGATGCGGCTTTTTGTAGCGCAATATTGGCCGCCTCGTATTCGCGGTTGTTGGCCAGCCGTTCGGCCTGTTCCACAAACTCGTAAGCAATTTGTAGCGAGTCGTATAAGTCTGATTCGCTCATGCCTGGTGTTCTCCCCGGGAAAAAGGGTCAAGGATCATGTCTCAAGGGTTACGGAGTGGTTTTCATTATGGTTGCCGGGCGGCGGGCAAGCGTCCGCATGGCTTGTGGTCATTCTCTAAAATTAGCCTGGCGGAGTGGAACAAAAAACGCCCGCTGCGTGTATCGTTTCTTTGAAGAAAAGACACAGAAACAGGGGGCGTTGATGGGCGCTCACCGAATTCGGGGCGATAGAAGAACCAACTCTACCCGCAGCTAATTTTAACGTGCCGCCTGCGTGCAGCAGGCGATAGTGACCTAGGTTGTCGTTGATAGTTTAACAAATTCTTAACGTAATTACAATTGAGTAAAAAGTCCTGATGAATTATCAGTTCAGGCCATCGTGTCCATTTCGGCGGCCAGCAGCCTCCGGGCTTGTTTGGCGTCGCGGCCAATTTGGGCCACAAGTTCTTCACTGCTGTTGAATTTTTTTTCGGGGCGCAGGTGTTTGACAAATTCCAGGGTGAGGGATTGGCCGTAGACGGTTTGGTGGAAGTCAAAAATGTACGTTTCAACCGTCGTGCGTCTGTCACCCTCAAAACTGGGGCGTAGGCCAATATTGGTTACGCTGGCCAACCGCTGGTTGCTGCCGGGCAGATGGGCAAATGTAGCGTAAACGCCGTTGGCGGGCAGCAAACGCTCGCCCGGCGCGACTAGGTTGGTGGTGGGAAAACCAAGCTCGCGGCCCCGTTTCATTCCGGCCACCACCTGGCCGGTGATGGAGGGAAAGCGTCCCAAAAAATGCGCGGCCTGCTGCACTTTGCCCGCCAGCAACAAGCGGCGAATGTGGGTGCTGCTGACCACCTGGCCGTCAACCAAAAAAGGAGTAATTTCATGCACGGTGTAGTTGAATGTTTCACCCAGGGCGGTCAAATTTTCAAGATTGCCTGCCCGATTTCGGCCCAGGGCAAAGTCATACCCGGCCCAAAATTCAATCAGGTTAATGCGTTCCGTCACCAGCTTCATAAAGTCATGGGCCGTGGTTTGGGCAAAGGCCAGGGTAAAAGGCAGCACAACGAGCGCGTCAAGGCCCAGTTGTTCAAAAAGGGCTAAACGTTCCGCTAAGGTGGTCAGATAGTCGTTGGCGGGTAGATGGGGGGCTAACACGGTTTTGGGCCGGGGATGAAACGTGATCACGGCGGTTTGGGCTTGCTGTTTTTGGGCCGATTCTTTGAGTTGTTTGAGCAGGGCCTGATGGCCCAGGTGGATGCCGTCAAAGGTGCCAATCGTCAACACGGTTGGCCGGTTGATACGGGTTGAGGTGAGGTCTTGAAAAATTTGCATAGCGTGTCAACATTGATAATTTAGAGGTGAAACACTTTTTTGGGTTGCCAAAGTGTATCATCTGATTTGCCCGGCGTCAAGATGGCTAGAAAGTCTCCTTCAGGCGTGTAAGCCCGGAGCAAATCCGTTTGTCTTTCTCCGGCGGTCTCTAACTCAGTTTCAAGTTTGATCGGGCGCCCGTGCTGGACGTGGAGAACAGCTTCTGGGGTCAACGTAACGCGGGGCAAGTGAGTTATAGCCTGGTCGAGCGGGTAGAGATATTTTTGCCAGGTGGTTGGGTCGGTTTGGGTTTCTTGTTCAAGTTGGGCCAGGGGAACGGCCCCGGCCAAAGACCAGTGGCCGCTGGCGGTGCGAGTCAGTTGGGCCAGGTGCGCCCCCGGGCCGGCTGCCTGGCCTAAATCACGGGCCAGGGAGCGAATGTAGGTGCCCGACGAGCAGACCACGTCGAGGGTTAAATAAGGCGGCTGCCAGGAGACCCAATTTAGGGCATAGATAGTGACCCGGCGGGGAGCAAGTTCTACATTTTGTTTGGCCCTGGCCCATTGATACAGGGGCCGGCCCTCTTTTTTTAAGGCCGAGTAAAGGGGGGGGATTTGTTGGATGTCTCCCAAAAATTGGGGCAGCAACTGGCGCAGGCCGGCTTCGGTTAAGGCGGCAGGATTGTTTGTGGCCGTAATCTGGCCGTCGGCGTCTAAAGTGTCGGTGGTAACGCCAAAACAGACCACGGCCCGGTACTGCTTGCGGCTGGATGTTAAAAACTCAAGCAAACGGGTTGCCTGACCCAGCCCCAGTAGCAGAACGCCGGTGGCCGCCGGGTCTAATGTGCCGGCGTGGCCCACCTTGCGTTGGCCGGTCAATTTTCTTACCCGGACCACGACCCCGTGCGAGGTAAGGCCGGGCGGTTTATTGATATTCAGCAGGCCGTAGGGCTGAGCTGGTTGAACCGGCATTATTCTTTTGCGCCAGCCTCGTTGAATGAATTTTCAGACGCCCTGTCCTCAGACGCCTCGTCCTCAGACGCCTCGTCCTCAGACGCCTCGTCCTCAGACGCCTCGTCCTCAGACGTCTCGCGTTCCTCCTCCTGGATGGCGTCGAGTAAGCGGTCAATATGCAGGCCGTACTCCAGGGAAGTGTCCAGTTTGAAGGTGAGTTCGGGCACGTAGCGCAGCGATAACGATTGGGCCAACTGCCGCCGGAAGTAGCCGCTGGCGCTGGCCAATCCGGCCAGGGTTTCGGCCACGGCGGTGTCGTCCAGGGTAGTGAAATAGACCCGGGCCTGGCGCAAATCAGGGCTAACCTCAACCCCGGTCACGGTCACAAAGCCCAGGCGCGGGTCTTGCGCGTCGTATTGGATCAATTGGCTGATTTCTTCGTGGAGAAGTTCAGCCACTTTGTGCTGGCGCCGGCTGGCCATGGCTAATTGACTCGCTCTTTAACGTAGGCTTCAATGGTGTCTCCTTCCTGAAAATCATTGAAGCCCTCAACCCCAATCCCACATTCAAAACCGGTGGTCACTTCACGGACATCTTCGGTAAAGCGTTTGAGAGAAGAGATTTTGCTTTGGTGCAGCACCTGCTGGTTGCGGACCACGCGGGCCATGGCGTTGCGCGTGATGTGTCCCTCAAGCACGTAGGACCCGGCCACCTGGCCGCGTTTGCCCAGTTTGAACACCGCCCGCACCTCGGCCTGGCCAATTACCTTGTCGGCGTATTCGGGTTCAAGTAAACCTTTCAGGGCCTTGTCAATATCGTCAATGAGCCGGTAGATAACGCTGTACAGGCGAATGTCTATCTCTTCGGCGTCGGCCTGTCTTTCGGCGGCGGGATCAACCTCAACGTTGAAGCCAATGATAATAGCCCCGGAAGCGACGGCCAGGTTCACGTCGGATTCCGAAATGTTGCCGGTTCCTTCCAGCAATATTTTTACCTTCAGGTTATCATCGCCCAAATCTTTGAGCGAGTTGACAATAGGTTCCAACGAACCCTGGACGTCAACTTTGAGGATGAGCCTGAGCGTTTGGTCGCCGCTTTCCCCTCTCTGTTTGAAGAAATCTTCCAAAGAGATCACTCGTTTGGGCGCGCCAGATTGGGTTTGGCGGGCGATGGCCAGGCGTTCTTCGGTGATGGTGCGCGCGGCCCGTTCATTGGGCACAACTTCAAAAAACTCGCCTGCATCGGGCACCTCGGCTAAACCTAAAATTGAAACCGGCATAGACAGCCCGGCTTTTTTGATTTCCTGGCCTCGGTCGTTGAACATGGCCCGAATGCGGCAACATTGCGTGCCAATTACAATGGTGTCGCCCACATTTAAGGTGCCATTTTGGATCAACAGGGTAGCCGATACGCCTCGCCTTTTATCCAATCTGCCTTCAATGACCATGCCTTGGGCCAGCCGATTGGGATTGGCTTGCAGATTGGCTACGTCGGTGACCAGGAGAATGTTTTCTAGTAACTCGTCAACACCTTGATTTTCAGTGGCCGAGATGGGCACGCAGATGGTATCGCCCCCCCAATCTTCCACCACCAGGTCAATATTGGCTAATTCTTGTTTGACTCTTTCCGGGTTGGCATTATCTTTGTCAATTTTGTTGAGCGCCACCAAAATGGGCACGCCGGCGGCGCGGGCATGTTCCACTGCTTCCCGCGTTTGCGGCATCACGCCGTCATCGGCAGCCACTACCAGCACGGCCAAATCGGTGGCCTGGGCGCCACGGGCGCGCATGGCCGTAAAGGCGGCGTGGCCGGGGGTATCCAGAAATGTAATAGATCGGTCGCCAACGTGAACCTGGTAAGCGCCGATGTGTTGGGTAATCCCGCCTGATTCACCTTTAACCACGTGAGTGTGCCGGATGGCGTCGAGCAGGGTGGTTTTGCCATGATCTACATGCCCCAGCACGGTGACCACCGGTGGGCGCGGTTTTAAGTTGGCCGGGTCTTCGTTGGCAATGAGACGTTTTTGGAAGGGGATGATTTTTTCTTTTTGGGGCGTTTCCGGCTCAAGCACTTGCGGCGGCAGAATTTCATAACCCATTTCCTCGCCGATGATGGCCACGGTGTCGAAATCAATTTGCTGATTGATGTTGGCCATAATCCCATTTTTCATCAATTCTTTGATGATGTCAATGGGGCTGATTGACATTAATTCGGCCAACTCTCGCACCGAAATTACCGGCGGCACTTCGATAGTTTTACCGTTGGCTGCTGCTTTTGTTGTTTCTAATTTTTGCACATTCGTTGCCATAATACCCACCTCTTTTTTTGAAAATTTAGTCAAACGGAACCGGGACTGCCTGGCTAGCTAGACAGGCCAAAATAGCCTGCCCGGATAGGACAGCCGCATTTAAACTGTCGGAAATTACACCGACAAATTATTGGGGAAAAATCAATTGTTTGAGGTGATAAGGGTTTAGGACTCAGTAATTCCACATCCTAACCCTGGCGAAGCCGGGGAGAGTGAGGCTTGGGAGGGGAGAAAGTAACCGAAAACCAGTCTGGTCAATTGCTCATAAGCCCCTCACTCCACACGTTCTGGCATGCGTGTTCACCGCTTATTTTCCTTTACCAGCCTCAAAGCCATTAGATTGTTGTGTTATGATGACCTGAATCATCCTTCCCCTGGAATACTACGTTTGGTTATGCTTTTGAAAGTTCGGTTTCAAAATAAATCTGTAACGCTGTTTGCGTTTCAGATGAGATAACGGTTTTTAAGGCTCGCTCCAAAAGATTCTTTTGCAGGCTCTTTTCCCAACAAGCGGCCCGGCGACACAAATAAGCGCCGCGGCCATTGGCCTTGCCGGTTGGGTCAACTATAATGGTGCCTGCCGGGGTGCGAACCACCCGAATCAAATCGCGTTTATCCTTTGTCTCGCGGCAAGCAATGCACGTTCGTTGCGGTTTGTGTTTGGGCCGGGCCATTTCAAATTGATTTTAGTAATCGTCCTCGTCAAAATCAAGCCAATCTTCCCCGCGGCGGCTGCGCTTGCGACGACGTTCGGCCACAACCTCGCCGAGCCTTTCATCATAAACCAGGCGGCGTTTCTTTTGGCGGGCCTTTTTCCGGGCTTCTTCTTTGGACTTATCAAACTCGTCCTCATCTTCCCATTCGTCTGTTAGCATTTCCTCAAATTTAGCCGGTTCAGGTTCAACAGCAACTTCTGGCTCAATTTCAGCTTCAACCGCACCGGTTGGTTCAAGTTCTTCTGTGGGTTCAACTTCTTCTGTTGTTTCGATTTCGGGTTCAGGTTCCACTTCAACTTCAGACTCAACCAAGGTTTCGGCTTCAGCCAGTAATGCTTCTGCTTCAGCAGCAATATCCGCCAACTCCGGCTCTTCCACCTCGCTTACCTCTTCCGCCGCCTCTTCAATCTCTTCTGGTTCAGTTTCGGCAAGGGCCGGGGTTATTTTTTCTAAGGTTGGGTCAGGTTTGGGCACCTGGCCGCTCAAAATGGCTTCGGCTTCGCTCAGGATGTCTATGGCCGCAAGGGCTGCTTTGGCTTCAGCTTCTCGTTGCGCCTTTCGCTCGTTGGCAATAGCCATTTTAGCCAGGTTGACCATCTCAATGGCTTCACTAAAAATGTTCAGTTCGCCGTCGGTGTATTCAATGGGTTCTTTGGCCGCGGCAATAGCTTCGGCCATGTTGAAAATTTCCAGCCTGTCGGCCAGCCGTGTTCGCACCGCTTCGTCGTGTTTAACCACATCAATTGTTTCCTGAATGGCTTCACTGGCGCTTTTAATATCAATCCGCCAGTTGGTGAGTTTGGCGGCCAGCCGGGCGTTCTGCCCCTCTTTGCCAATAGCCAGCGACAATTGTTTATCCGGCACCACCACCACGGCCGTTTTGCCGTTGATGTCGTCGAGCAATACGTTCATCACTTTGGCCGGGCTGAGCGAATTGGCGATAAAATAGGACACGTCGGGATTCCACTGCACCACATCAATTTTTTCGCCGCTCAGTTCGTTAACAATGTTTTGAATCCGGGTGCCCCGCATGCCCACGCAGGAGCCAACCGGGTCAACGCCTTCTTGCAACGCCGCCACCGCTACTTTAGAGCGGTAGCCGGCCTCGCGGGCGATGGATTTGATTTCAACGGTGCCGTTGTATATTTCCGGCACTTCCACTTCTAACAACCGGCGCAGCATATTGCGGTGCGTGCGCGAAACCACAATGTGCGGGCCGCGACTGCCTTTGCTAACGGTAGCCACGTAAGCTCGCAACCGTTGCCCTTCGGAGTAATGCTCGGTGGGAATTTGTTCGTTCCGGGGTAAATAGGCCTCTACCTTGCCCAATGAGAGCGTTACTTGATGGGCGTCTATTTTGTGGACCGTGCCGTTGACAATCTCGCCTTCACGTTCAACGTAACTGCTATAAAGCGCATCGCGTTCAGCTTCGCGGATGCGTTGCAGAATGACCTGCTTGGCCGTTTGAGCCGCAATGCGGCCAAAATCGGCCGGCGTATTTTCAATAGAAACCAACCCCCCAATCTCAACCTGCGGGTTGATCTTTTTGGCATCTTTTAACGAGATTTCAGTTGTTTCGTCTTCAACCGTTTCCACCACCGCCTTTTCAATGAAAATCTGAGGCTCTCCTGTTTTTGGCTCAATTTGAGCGGTTACGTGATTTCCATCAAAATTGCGTTTATAGGCAGAAATAAGGGCTACTTCAACGGCTTCCAGGACAATGTCGGTGGGCAATTGCCGCTCATGACAAACCTGGTTGATTGCCATCATAAAATCATTCTTCACAACCTATTGAGCCTCCTGACTCAAAAAAACATGTCTAACAATGAAGAAAAAAAAGTGGGCGAGACCCACTTTCCAGGTGCACAACTCTTTCCTCAACTGGTTAAAATTATACCATGAACTATTTCGGCTGGCAAGTAAACAGAGCCGGAAATTTACGGTGGCGGCCTGCCCAACAACGCTTCTGCCCCCACCGCGCCCACCACTTCAGCTGCCAAAATCACCGCCCGCCGCGCCGCCGTCGTCGCCGATTCTCCCCGGGCCAAACCGGCCAGGGTAGCGCCGCAAAACGTGTCGCCGGCGCCCGTGGGGTCTAATTCCGTAGCCGGGTGGCCGGGAACGTGAGTCACTTTTTTACCCTCAATCACCAAAGCCCCGGCCTGGCCCAGGGTGACAAATAACAGGGCCTCGCTGCGCGTTTTGGCTCTGTCCAGGCGGCCAAATAAGCCGTTGGCTTCATTTTCATTCATAAAAAACAGGTCGGCCTGGGCAAACAAACGGCGGACGCGCCCGGCGTCGCCATAAACAAGCCGGGCATAAGTGCCCACCGAGATAAGAGGCCGCTGAAGATTAACATCTGCCCGATGTGCTTTCAGGTTATTCAAAAAATCAAGTTGTCGCTGCGCTGTGCTCAAGGCCGCCAGGTGCACAATCCGGGCCTGGGCTATTTCAGCCGGCATCGTGTCTGGGATCAATTCTTCCTCGGCCCCCCACCGGGCCTGGCGCAGGGTGGCCTGGCCGCCGCCGTGATGCTCAATTTCCAAACGGGGCAGCCTATCAGGCGTAATTACCGGCCCAAGCCAATGCAAACGTTCGGCCACAGGTTGGAGCGGCTCGGGCATCGGCTCAGGCCGGGGGGCAAACAAACCCGCCCCGGCCCCGGCGCAATGGGCGGCCAGCGCCGTGTACAACCCGGCCCCGCCCGCTGCGGCCACCTTCTGCCCGGCCAAATGCAGCACATCCAACGAAGCCGTGCCGATAACAAAAACATCGGCGGCTATCTGTTTAACCATTATCCCATCTCTACTTTCTTATTTGAGAACGTGTTTCTTAAATACATCGGCATGTCATTTCGAGGAGCTTGGAAGCGGAAGCGACTGAAGCGACGAGAAATCTACTTCAGGCGGATG
>JAFGDY010000197.1 GCA_016931895.1 Anaerolineae bacterium | reverse complement strand
TAGGCTTCTGCGTAATCCGGCTTGAGTTGAATGGCCTGGGTGTAGTCGGCGATGGCTTTTTTTAGGTTGCCAGAGGCGGAGTAAGCAAGCCCCCTGTTGTTGTAGGCTCCTGCGAAGTCTGGCTTGAGTTGAATGGCTTTGTTGTAGTTGGTGATGGCTTGCTTTTGGTCGCCGGAGGTACCATAGGCCGCCCCCCGGTTGTTGTAGGCTTCTGCGAAGTCCGGCTTGAGTTGAATGGCTTTGTTGAAGTCGGTGATGGCTTTTTCCGGGTCGCTAGAGTCTTTGTAAGCCGCCCCCCGATTGGTGTAGGCAATTGCGTCGTCTGGTTTGAGTTCAATGGCTTGGGTGAAGTCGGCGATGGCTTGCTTCAGGTCGTTGGAGGTTGCGTAAGCAAATCCCCGACTGACGTAAGCTTCTGCGTAGTCCGGCTTAAGTTCAATAGCTTGGGTGAAGTCGGCGATGGCATTTTCCAGGTCGCCAGAGGCGGAGTAAGCAAGCCCCCTGTTGTTGTAGGCTCCTGCGTAGTCCGGCTTGAGTTCAATAGCTTTGGTATACTCCTTGATGGCTTGCTCTAGATTATCAGAGGCAGCATAAACAAGCCCCTGACCAATGTAGGCTTCTGCAAGGTTGGGTTTCAGTTGAATGGCTTTGTTAAAATCCATACTGGCTTTTTCCAGGTCGCCAGATGCATAATAAGCAACCCCTCGATTGTTGTAGATGTCTGCGTCATCCGGTTTGAGTTCGATGACTTTAGTATAGACCTTAATTGCCTCCATGTATTCTTCTTGAATAAAATAGGATCGTCCTACTGCAAACAGAGCAAGAAAAGTAAGTTGAGCCGGTAAATCGGTGGTTATAAATTTGGCATACGCGCTAGGGTCAGCCAGTTGTGTTCGCTCAGTTTCGCTAATCTTGACTAGAGCATTTTCAAAAGCAGGTTGCTTCAGGTTGAGAAAGTTGATCGTTACCCGCACCCCTGTATCCTCGCCCCAAATTACTATAGCCGCGTTGTATCGGTCGCCCAGTTTCCTGGCTGCGTCTTGGTCATCGCCAAATAGTGTTGTTGGCTCGACCTCGACCCGTAGAGTGTCGGTAATTCCCAGTTCAGTTTTAGCCTGTTCAATAGCCCGGTGAATTTCGGCGTGAGCTTCGGTGTGGGCCACGCCTTCGGGATAGTGAAAATTGGCAATCACAATCAGCGTTACACCCTCGGCGGCGGGCGCAAACGGCAGGGGGGTGAATAACCCATAAACCCAACCACTGACACCCGGCACGGCCAAAACAGTCGCCATGGTGGCTATCAACCCTAGGATAATTGCCAAAACCAGGTTGGCTCTTTGGTGGATATGTTGGTCGCCGGCCACGTAGGTTTGGGCCTCAATATTAACCACCTGCCCGCCGCTAAAAGCCAGGAGCGGTTTGGTTGCGGTTTGCCATTCGGCTTCACTCAACTCGCCCCGGTCAGCTTGCTCGGTCAGGTTAATGGCCTGGTGGTGGTCGTTAATCTGGTTGACCAAATCCAATGGCGTGTTGCCGCCGTATTTGGCTTCACGCTCTTGCAGAATTTGCAAGTTGTTATAAAGTTTGAGAAGAGAAGCTTTATAGTCAGTCATTGCCCAATTTTTGAAGGTTTACTGTTTACTTTTTATCAAGCAATACGTTTTTCCCTCTATTTTCTATGCGCTATCCGCATGGCTTCAGCCAGGTCAACCGCGCCGGTGTAGAGGGCTTTGCCGATAACCAAGCCCTCAATGCCCTCGTTTTCCGCCGCTTTAACCTTTTTGACATCCTCGATGCCGGCCACGCCGCCGGACACGATCACCTCAAAGCGGCGGCCTGATGAATCGAGATTGCCGGCCCGGGCCAGGGCGACAGAAGCTTCCACGTTTGCGCCGGTCAGCATGCCGTCGCGGGAAATGTCGGTGTGGATAACGTGGCGCAGGCCGGCGGTGTGAATGAGTTGGGCCAGTTTGATGGGGTCGGTTTCGCTCAACTCGCGCCAGCCGTGCGCGGCTACTTTGCCCGCTTTTACATCCAGGCCCAGGGCAATACGTTCCGGGCCAAACTGGGCCAGGATATCGAGCATCTGGCGCGGGCGATCCACCGCCAATGAGCCGATGACCACGCGGGTCACCCCCATCTCCAGGGCCTGTTCGATGTCTTCCGGCGAGCGCAATCCCCCGCCAAATTGCACCGGCGCAGACACCCGATCCAGAATGGCTTGCAGGGCGTTAATGTTTTGGGCGGCTTTTTCTTTGTCGCCAAACGCGCCGTCCAGATTAACCACGTGCAGCCAGTCCGTGCCAATGGCTTCCCAGGTGTCGGCCATTTTGGCGGGGTTGTCGCTATAAACGGTTTCCGCGCCTGGGTCGCCCTGCACCAGGCGCACGCATTTACCGTTTTTTAAATCAATTGCGGCAAAGATTTTCATAGTTGCTCCTTGACGAATATTCTTATGTGGAAGGCAAAACATCCAGATTTAACTTCAGCGCAGAACATTGTTATTTTTGGACGCTCATTGATAAATGGGGCGCGAACCATTTTCTGATGCGGAGCCAAGATCATCAAAAGGCGGCGTCGCGCCCCAAGTTAGCAATTATAATCCGGGAACGAAGGAAGCGAGAAGAAGTATCAGAAAAGCTATAACCACCAACCAGAAGGCAAACCCGGATAACACAGGGATGGTTACCAGGAAGGCCAGAATACCAATTACCCCAACTACCAGGGCCACCCACCAGGTGGCTTGTTTGGGAGCGCTAAGTTTCATAGTTTTTTCTCCTTTTTGTGATGGTTAGGATTTAGTTTATCAGTACTCTCCGGCTCCGCGGCCTGGTGAGGCCAATCGTAGAGAGCACCCCCGGCACCTCTTCTCGCTGGCCTGGTAGTCTATGGGACTGATCAGTCCGCTTAACCGGGAAAGAAGGATGCAGCAATCGGCGGCGCCTAAAGGGCCATATTAATTCAGACTCAGTAGATCCAAAATTTTGTTTGGAAGGGGCATTTTAATGCCTAAAAAAACGCACTGAAGTGCAGACTCCCAGCCCAAATTTGGATCTACTGAGACTATGTTACTTTAGCGTATTTTTTATACGGTCAATGTTCCTTTTGTGCTTGGCGCTTGACCCGCCAAACGGGGGTCGGGTTGTTTAGCCATATCCAGGGCCCGGGCCAGCGCTTTAAAAATGGCTTCGGCCCGGTGGTGGTCGTCCATACCGGCCAGTAACCGGACGTGCAGGTTAAGCCGTCCCTCGTGGGCTACGCTTTCCAGAAAGTGGGGAATGAGAGACGTACCCATTTGACCAATGCGATCGGTACTGAAGTTGCCGTCAAACTCAAAGTAGCCCCGCCCGCCAAAATCCACAGCTACCATGGCCAGCGCTTCATCCATCGGCACCACGGCGTGGCCCATGCGGGTGATGCCGGTGCGGTCGCCCAGGGCCTGGGCCAGGGCGCGCCCCAGCACAAGGCCCACATCTTCCACGGTGTGGTGCTCGTCAATGTGCAGGTCGCCTTTGGCCCGCACGGTCAAATCAAAGCGGGCGTGGCGGGCCAGGGCGTGCAGCATGTGGTCCAAAAAACCCACGCCGGTTTGAATGTTGGACTGGCCGGCGCCGTCCAGGTTGAGGGTGATCTCAATGTCGGTTTCGCCCGTTTTGCGGGTAACGGTGGCCAGACGAGGTAGGTTGGTCAAAGGTCAACTCCCTAAATATAAAATCAATCAGTCAAGGATCAGGTCTTTCAAATGGTCGGGGTGGCCCAGGATGATATTGGCTTTGAGTTTTTCAAATTCTCGGCGCAACGCTTCTTTATCGTGGGCGCCAACCAGGCAGGCAATGGCGGTAAAGGGCATGGTTTGATTGGCCGCTTTGGCTGCTTGCACATCGCCGGGATTGGGGCCGATGTAGGCCGTATGCACCGGAGTGGGATAGATGCGCCGGGCTGCTTCGAGCAGAGGCCAGGGGTCGGGGATGGGTTTGCTTTCAGCCTCGCGCACCTCGTCGAGCGTAACAATGGCTTGAAAAAAATCCTCAATTTGGTGGGCCTGTAAGGAGTAATTCACTTCGATCCGCGGGCGGTTGCAAATAAGGCCCAGCGGCACTTTTTCCCGGATTTGGGTCAAAATATCGCGGTCAATCAAGAGTGTTTCGTTTTCAATGTAACCCGCGCTTTGCACGGTAACGGCCGGTTGTTCATAAATTCTTTCAAAAAGCGCCTTGCCCAGGTACAGTTCTTGAAAAATCCGGCCCACCAGATTGGTTTTGGTGATACTACCCACGTCTACCAGGAGATGGCGGTTTTGGCCGGGTAAAGCTTCATAGGCGCCGTTAATGCCCCCTCCTTTGGCCGCAATTTGGGCAGCCATTTGGGAAACATCTTTTTGCTCGCGCAGGTTATCTACCGTGATTTGCAGGCCGCCCCGGGCCATTTGCAAATAGGCAATGATGGCCGGCACATGCACTTTAGAAGGAAAGGTGGGGATTGGCACGGGGGGAAGCATTTCAATAAAGTACAAGATAAAAGCGGCGGCCAGTTCCCAATGGTCGGTAAAATTGCCGACTTTTTGCAGGAGAGTGACTTCATCGGCGGTGAGCAGGGGTTCATCAGACGAGGGCAGCCCCAGGGCCTGTTCCAGATAGAGCTGCACCGTTTTGGGGACCACCTCGCGGTAAGAGCGGCTGACGTCAATCAAAACATCATTGAGCGAAAAGATAAGCGCGTCTATTTTGAGTTTTGATTTTGATTTGCTTTTTTTCATAGCTGCTTTAAAACTTCCACCAGCCGGGTCATTTGGGCCGGCGTGCCGATACTGAAGCGCAGATGGTCGGTTAAGCCCGGCGATTGATAATAGCGCACCAAAATACCTTGCTCCGCCAGTTTTTGTTTGATCTCAGCGGCCCGGCGCCCCCCCTCAACTTTACAAAGCACAAAATTGGTCTGGCTGGGATACGGCTTGAGCCAACTGAATTGAGCCAGGGCCGAGTAAAATTTTTCTCGTTCCGCAATAATTTTGGCCACGTTGCCCATCAATCGTTCCCGATCAGACAGGGAAACCTGGGCCGCCAGTTGCCCGGCCACGGGCACGTTGTAGGGCTGTTTAATTTTCCACAGGTGCTCGATGATGACCGGGGGAAACGCGCCGTACCCTACCCGCAATCCGGCCAGGCCGGCCCATTTGCTGAACGTGCGCAATACAATCAGGTTGTCATATTGTTTGACCCAGCGGAGATGACTCTGTCCGCTGAATTCCACGTAAGCCTCATCCAACACTACCACTGCCGGCAGGGCCAATAGCCGTTCCAGTTCGGCCTGGCCAAGCAGAGAGCCGTCGGGGTTGTTGGGCGAGGCCACAAAGATGAGTTTGGGCGTCACCCTTTTTTGATCGTCCTCTTTTGGCGGAAGGGAAAATAATGCCTCAATTTCGGCCAGGTCAATTGAAAAATCAGGTCGCCGCCAGATGTTGATCGCCTGCGCTCCATTTACGTCGGCGTCAAAGGCGTACATGCCAAACGTGGGAGGGCAGTTGACAATGGCATCGCCCGGCTCGATGAAGAGACGCATGATCAGGTCAATCAGTTCATCTGCGCCCAGGCCAACCAGCAAATGCTCAAGCTCAAGGCCGGTGTAGTCGGCCAACGCCTGGCGCAACGCCCGACATTCCGGGTCGGGGTAGATGTGCAAAAAAGGCGCTTCGGCCAGGGCCTCGGCCACCAGAGGAGACGGGCCGTAGGGATTTTCGTTGGCGTCCAGTTTGATAATGTCTCCCGGTTGGCGCTTCAATTGAGCCGAAAGCACCTCAAAGGGCAAAATGGGAGTGTAGGGCTGTAGGTTGGCAATATTTGGACGGATGATGGTGTTAGGGTCGAAGTTCATGGCACTCATCCAGCATTTCATTATGACGAACGACGAAGGACGAACTAAGGCGAAAAACGTTGATCGCGGAAACGTCCCTGTTCGGCTTTGCGGACGTAGGTTTCCTCGACCCAGGTGAAATAGCCCCCGTAATCAAGGCTAAAGCCTCGACACATGATCATATACCCCACGGCGTTATTGCGCTCATCAAGAATAAAGTAGGCTTCACCGGCCTGGGGATCCTTGAGGAGGATGGTGATGGCCGTTTTGGTTTTGGCCCACTCGTGCGGCGCGTCATTCCCGGCTTGCCGGTGAGACTCGCTCATCAAGCGCAAAAGGGTGGCCTGGTCATTGGTCGTTGCTTGTCGAATCTTCATTGAACCGTCTCCTCACTGAGGCTGCATGGGCGTCCAGCCCTTCAGCTTCGGCCAGGATTTGGGCAGCGGGGGCTATAGCCGCGGCTTCGGCGGCATCCAGGCCGAAAATAGTAATTACTTTGGTAAAATCGCGTAGATTGAGCGGGCTGGCAAAACGAGCCGTGCCCATGGTGGGCATTACGTGGGTTGGCCCGGCGGTGTAGTCGCCCAGAACTTCGTAGGCATGGTCGCCCAAAAAGATGCCCCCCGCGTGTTTTACTTGGCCAACCAGCGCCCAGGGGTCGGCCACGTGGAGGCACAGGTGTTCCGGCGCGTACAGGTTATTCAATTCTAGAGCCTCATTCAGATTAGCGCAAATCACGGCCCCGCCTTGATTTTGCAGGCTTTCGGCAATGATGTCGGCCCGGCTCAAGCTCTCGAGTTGGCGGCCAATTTCCACCTGCACGGCTTCGGCCAGGGTTTGGCTGGGCGTTACCAGAATGGCCGAGGCCATGGTGTCGTGTTCGGCCTGGGCCAGTAGATCGGCGGCCACCAGGGTGGGGTTGGCCGCGGCGTCGGCGATGATCAAGGTTTCGGTGGGGCCGGGCAGGCCGTCAATGTCTACCAAGCCGTAGACCTGCCGTTTGGCCAGGGTCACAAAGATGTTGCCCGGCCCGACAATTTTGTCCACTTTGGGCAATGATTCCAGGCCATAGGCCATGGCCGCCACCGCCTGCGCCCCGCCAATGCGGTACACCGTGTCCACTCCGGCTATTTTGGCCGCAGCCAACAGGGTCGGGTTGATCTCGTTGGCCCGGCCGGCGGGGGTGGTGACAATCACCTGCTCCACTCCGGCCACTCTCGCCGTAACCGCGCCCATCAGCAGCGTGCTGGGGTAGGGGGCCGTGCCGCCCGGCGCGTACACCCCCACCCGTTCCAGGGGCCGGATCATTTGGCCCAAGGCTCCGCCGCCCTCGCGCCAGTCCAGCCAACTGGGGCCGGGCTGCTTTTGGTGAAAGGCGCGAATGCGGTCGGCGGCAAAGTGGAGGGCGTGGCGCACGTCCGAGGCCAGGCTGTGATAGGCTGTGTCCAGGTCGGCCTGGGCCACGGTCAGGTCTTTGAGGCGGACGCCGTCAATTTTTTCGGTCCAGTCAATAACGGCGGACTCCCCACGCTGGCGCACGTCGGCCAGAATACGGCGCACGGCTTCTTCCGGGCCAATGGCTTCGCCAAATACGCGGGCAATGCCCTGGGCCAGGGTGGGCGTGATTTTGGTATCGCCCACCGGCGGGCGGTGAAGAATGGTTTGGCGGGCTTCAGCAGCGGTGTAAAATTGGAATAGGTTAGACATTACGTTATTGACATCCTTATCCAGGGTTTCGCCCTTAATCTGGTCAAGGCGTTGAGCAACATCCATTAGCTCCCACTCGTGGAGTTTTTGGTGAAAGAATTCGCTCTTGGCCAATTGGTCTATTGTCCAGGTCCGTTTTTTGCTGGCGGCCATAGCTCTTTACTCAAGGTTTTATCCAGATGGTGATACTTTTGCGCAGCGCCTCGCGGCCAAATTTGCCCATCTGTTGGCTACTGTTTCCTTTACGCTGGGGCAAAACGTAAATTTTGGCGGGCGTGAAGCCAACTTGTTCCGCCAAATCGGTGCTTAGCATGTCAACAGGCACAACTTCGCCCGCATATCTCACATTGTCGTTAACAAAAACCACGCGCGCCCCGCTCCGGCAAACGCGGAATAGTTCGGCAAAAACAAAGGCCAGTTCGGTAAAGTATTGGTCAATCATGGTCAAAATGCCTCGATTATTGACCTCCTCCCGTTTATGTCTGGCCAACAATGCCTCATTGATTTCCGCCAGTGCCTGATTACTTTGAATAATTTCCAAGATGTGCTGATACCGGCCCTCTTGACCGAGCGATTGGTAAAAGGTTTTTAACTCATTCTCTTTTGATTTATTTTCTACCGTACACGAAAGCTGATTTTGGCGTAAGTCAAAAATTTTATTATCTACCTGCAAGTAAGCCAACTCAAGAGCGTAAGTGCGGGTGTAATCATATCTATTGGCGTAAGGCGGAGATGTAATCACCGCAGCAAATTGATTGGGTTCCATTGGGGGAAGCGTGTAAAGGGTATTGCCCGCAATTAATTTTTGACTGCTTGGCGGCGGTGGGTCTCTTTGTAGTTTGGCAATATCAATGATAATTGTATTTAGTTTTTCCAGGATTATCCGCTTGAGGCTGGGTAATGTACCTTTATCTATGCCTTGAATTGGTTTTTTGCCCTGGGCTAAACGTTTTTCATTATTACCCCGGATTTTATCGGCCCGACTATCCCAACGCAGGTATTGACCATCTTTCCTGGTATAGCTGACTTCTTCTAAAAGACTCATAAGAATCAGTTTACAGAGTGTTTTTGTATTTTGGCTAACGGTTAGGGTTTCAAACCAGCGCGTGTAGGCCATCACCTCTTTTTCAATCTGCGGCGGAAAAGCAGTTTCAGTAATGGTCAAGTGAGGGAAAGCCTCATTTGTTTTAGGTGGGGTTGTTTGCTCTAACAAAAAACGGACATGGCGCAGTTCAGCCAGGTCATAATCAAAAGCCTTTGATTTAGCTTCCCAGGCCAAATGGCAGTGGGGCAAAAGCTCAATCCCCACCGCATCAAGGCCAAGCATTTTTGCCGTTAATAGCGTGGTGGCCGACCCGGCAAAAGGATCAAGAATGACATCGCCGGGGCTAATTCCTAATTCTTTTATTAATAGTTCAATCAGATTGGCGGAAAATCCTTCTCGATATTTGATCCAACTGTGTAAAACTTCAGTTTTGTTTGCTTGAAAACTGACCAGTTGACGGTTAAATTTATCGGTTTCTTCCAGAAGATGGGCGTACCTTTCTTCCAAAGCAAACCGGGCGGTTTCATGGCAAACGCCATTATGTGAAAATCTGTGGCGGGCCAGGTCTTTTTGAATTTTTGTGTCTTGAAACAGGGTTAATTGTTGCATATTGGTTTTGATTTTTCCGTCTCAGTCTGGCCGGGTAAGCCGTTCTAGCTCAGTTATACGGGCCAGGGCTTCCTCTGCGTTGTGCCCGCACATCTCTTCGCTGGCGCGGAGTTGGGCGCATACGGCCGGCCGGTTGGGTTGGCCAAACAGGCGGCAGCGATTGTCGGGCGTTAACTGGATACAGCGCACCCCGGCGGGTTTGCCGTGGGGCATGCCCGGAATCGGCGAAGAGATTGACATAGCAATGCAACAAGCCCCACAACCGGGACGACATTCCATTTTCACCGCCTTTTTAACCTGATTTTACCTCATAACCATCACTTTGGCAATGGCCTTACTTTAGTCAAATTCTGGCTTGACACTTATCCCGGCTATGTTATACTTTACATAGGTTTTTTACTAAATTTTTTGGGGAGCGTAAGGCCGTGGCCCAGCGAATATTGATGGTGGATGATGACCACGAAATGGTCGGCCTGGGTAAGCTGATTTTAGAAAGGGAGGGCTTTGAGGTCCTGGCCGCCTACAGCGGCAAAGAGGGCCTGGACATATTGGACCAAGAGCAAAACATTGACCTGATTCTCCTTGATATTATGATGCTGGGCATGGACGGCTGGCAAGTGCTGGAAACTATCCGGCAGAGTGAAACGCACGCTCACATTCCCGTGATCATGCTCACTGCCCGCCACTACCTGGAAGATGAAACGACCACCACCAGTTACGCGCAAATGTTTGACGGTTACGTGGTCAAACCGTTTGTGGTCAGAGATTTGTTGGGTAAAATAAAAAAGTTACTTGGCTAAATTGTTATCCTCACCTTTTAAAAATCCCGATGATCATTCGACCGGTAAACCTTGACGAGTTGGACGCCCTGCTGCAACTTTATCAGCAGCTCCATCCCCAAGACACGCCCTTGCCTTCAAAGCCGGAGCTGGTTGCTCTGTGGCAGGGTATTTTTACTAACCCGTTGTTGCATTATTTTGGGGTTGAACTGGAAGGCCAACTGGTGGCTTCCTGCACCCTGACCCTTATTCCCAATTTAACCCGGGGAGCGCGTCCCTACGGCCTGATTGAAAATGTGATCACCCATCCGGCCTACCGGCGGCAAGGTTTGGGCAAGGCGGTTTTACAGCATGCCCTGCAAGTGGCCTGGGAGGCCGACTGTTATAAGGTGATGCTGCTTACCGGCTCAAAACGCGCCGAGGTGTTTGCTTTTTATGAGGCTGCCGGATTTAAACGAGGCGTAAAAACCGGCTTCATCGCGGTTCCGCCGGAAAAATAGATACCCAATTTTTCATCTTGTCAGGGCCAACATAATGAGGCATAATAGCTTTAACCAACTTTCCCCATTGACTTGCTGCATATAACCTATCATAATTATTCAGGAGGAATACAATGTTTGTACGTGATCATATGGTTTCACCACCCATAACAGTAGCGCCCGACATGCCCTTTCAAGACGCCCTCAAACTCATGCAAGAGAATCGTTTTCGCCGTTTGCCCGTGGTTGATAAAAAGGGCAAACTCATTGGCATTGTTTCCGAGCGGGATTTGTTGTATGCCTCCCCCTCGCCGGCCACCACCCTGAGTGTATGGGAGTTGACGTATGTTCTATCTAAAATTCAAGTTGACGAATTGATGACCAAAGAGGTGGTGACCACCAGCCCGGACACGCCCATTGAAGACGCCGCCAGCCTGATGGTCGAAAAAAAGGTGGGCGGCCTGCCGGTGGTGGATGGCGACTACAAGCCGGTGGGCATTATTACCGACCGGGATATTTTTAAGGCCTTTGTGGAAATGTTTGGCGGCGGGCAGCCCGGCCTGCGCCTGACTCTCTCGGTGCCGCAGCGAAAAGGAGTTTTGGCCAGCCTGGCCCAGGCGATTTTTGAATTGGGCGGTTACATTGTCAGTTTTGGCTCCTTCCCTACCCCCAACAAACCCAATGAGGATGGGATGGTGGTTAAAGTGCAAAACGTCAGCCGGAGTCAATTGATAGATAAATTGGAAAACCTGGGTGACCAGGTGGTTGATGCCCGCGAAGTGTAAACCGAAGGACAAACCGCATCCTCCGAGTTCCCCTGCAATGACGGAACTCGGGGGAACTCATCAGAAATTCTTTAAAAATGCAGGGGGCCAATGGGTAACTTTATCACTTTCATCCTGTTTCTTTTTGTAGTGGCCGCTCTGCTGCGTATTGATTTTTTCTTTACCATTCTTTATCTTTTTGTGGGCATTTACCTGCTGTCCTACTTCTGGTCGCGGCGGGTGCTGGGCCGGCTTGAAGTCAGCCGCGCCTTGCAACAGCGAGCCTTTTTGGGCGATAAAATCACGGTTACGCTAAAGTTTAACAATCGAACCCGCTTGCCCATCCCCTGGTTGCTGCTCCACGAGGTCTTTCCCCTGGCCCTGGCCAGCCCTTCTTTTTTGAGACAAGCAATTACTCTGCCGGGTAAAACCACCCATACCCTGGAGTATACGCTCAACGCGCGGAAGCGCGGTTACTACATGATTGGCCCACTTGCTTTGCACACCGGCGACTTGTTGGGTTTTAGGCGACCATTAACCAGTCACCTGGCCTCAAATTACCTGATTGTTTACCCCAAAATTGTGCCCATTACCCGGCTGGTTTTGCCTACCCACAGCCCCCAGGTTGTTTTGCCCACCCCCGTGCCGCTTTTTCAAGACCCGGCCCGCCCCATAGGGGTGCGGGCTTATACGCCGGGCGACAACCCGCGCCACATTCATTGGACGGCCACCGCGGCCACCGGCCAGATGTTGGTAAAACAGTTTCAACCGGCCATTGCCCGCGAGAATGCCATTTTTCTCAACCTGAGCCGTCCTGATTATGCCCACTGCGGCTATCCTGACCCGGCCATTGAACTGGCCATTATTGTGGCTGCTTCGTTGGCCAACCACATTGCTATCCGTGAAGAATTGCCCGTTGGCTTGAGTGTTGCCGGCATGGATCCGCTGGCCGGGAAAATACAGCAATTCAGGTTGCCCCCCCGCAAGGGACGCGACCAACTGATGCAAATTCTGGAAGTGCTGGCCCGCATTCAGATTGCCGAACAGGACACCCATTTTTTGGAGAATATCCGCCAGGAAGCGATGCATTTAGCCTGGGGCGCCACTATTATTATTATCACCAGCCATCCGTCAGAAGCCCTCTCCAAAATGCTGTTGTTTCTCAAGCAGTCCGGCTTTCGGGTGACGTTGGTGTTGGCTACCCCCACCCGCACTCGCCAGACGCGCGAAGAAGACCTGGCCGATCTGGACGTGCCCACTTTTAAGGTGCGCCAGGAAAAGGATGTTGAAGTATGGTCGTTGGTCCCATAGAAGAAGAAAAATTACCCCAAGTCAAACGTAATCCCTGGGCCGATAATTTCTTCAGGCCCCTGTTGCTGACCATTATGATCATGTGCTTCAATATTTCCCTGGTCAACTTTGTGCGTTTGATCAATCCAAACTGGCGCGGCGCTTACTTTTTGTTTGGCATGCTGCTGGTAACGGTGGAAGCCATTTATTCCTTTCGCCTTTTCAGAATTTATCATATGCGCGACATTTCTATATGGCGCTACCGGCTGGCGGAGTGGGTGGTGCTGCTTGTGTTTCTCAAAATAATCAGTTACGCCAACAAGCCCATGGCCTTTATTGTGGCCGATTTAAAGGCCATGTGGTGGAATCCCATAAACGTGATAAGTTCTGAATTTTACGTAATGGTATTCTTGGCCGTGGCCTCGTGGGTGGCGGCCACCTTAACCATCGCCGATTTTGAGGCATTGTACGATCCTTTCACGTTCCGTTCCGAGCGCATTGCCCCCCTGGAAAAATTGACGGGGCGCTTCTTTTTTGGGGGGATTATATTGGTGATAGTGTCGGGGATGAGTCAATTGATTATCAGGTACGGCTTGTCTGAATTGACCGATTGGCAACGTTCCAACATCAGCGGCATCATTATTAACGTGTTGGTTTATTTTATGCTGGGCTTGATTCTCTTGAGCCAGGCCAATTTAGCCCGGCTGATGATGAGTTGGCGTTTCCAAAAAGTGGAGATTGGCTCCGACCTGGCCAAACAATGGGCCAAATACGGCCTGATATTTTTGGGCCTGGTGACGGCGGCGGTTTTTTTGCTGCCCACCAATTATACAATGGGTTTTTTAACCAGCGCAGCAATTGTGATTCTGTTTGTGGTAAAAGTCCTCACCTTTCTGATGCAGCTTTTATTGATGCTTTTTTCCCTGCCGCTGGCCTGGCTGTTCAGCTTGTTTGGCGCACCCCCGGAAGAAGCAGAGGCTCCGCCGGAGGAACTGCCGCCGCTGCCGGAGCCTGCCCTGGCGGCAGCGCCTGTGCCCTGGTTAGAGGCGCTGCGTTCGCTGATTTTTTGGCTGGTGGCCCTGGCCATTATCTGGTATCTGGTTAAGGTTTACTTGAACGACCGCCCGGAATTGTTGACCGCGCTCAAAGGGTTTAAGCCGGTTAATTTTGTTCTCAATCTGCTGAAGCAGTTTTGGCAGCAGTTGCGTCGCCTGGTTACAGCCGGTGTTGACGTTATTGCCGAAATAATTAAATTGCCCGGCCACAGCAACCGGCCAAATGTGTTAACCGGCGCCCGGGGCTGGTTTGGCATGGGCAGGTTATCGGCCCGCGAGCGGATTTTGTACTATTACCTGAACATTCTCAAACGGGCCGAACGGCGGCGACTGGCCCGCAGAATTTTTGAAACCCCCTTTGAATACGAGCCAAACCTGGAGCAGGCTGTCCCAGATGTGGAGCCGGAAGTAGCCGCCATGACCGACGTGTTTGTCCGCGCCCGCTATAGCCAGGAAGGTTTTGACGAGGAACAGGCCGCCTCGGCCAAACAGCAGTGGCAGCGCGTTCGCCAGGAGTTGCGGAACGTGGGCCGGGCCAGGGGCAAAAGATCTGGCGATGAAAAAAAGACTTAATGCACCGCCGGTCGAGCCAACCCCCAATCTTCGCTGGCCCCAATATTGCCCTTGATGAGCCGTTCATTTTTGCCGTCAATGGTCATGGCCGTAACCTGCCAGTCCCCAAAAGCATCCGTCCGCAGATAAATCTCCAGCCCATCCGGGCTAATAACGGGGGTGGTATCGGTCCCGGCGCGCTGGGTCAGCCGTAGTATTTCTTCAGCCTGGTCTTGCAGGTTGAACCGGTATATTTCCCAGTCCACATCCCGAAAGCGGGAAGAAAAAACCATATATTTGCCGTCGGGCGAGATGGCCGGGTAGCTGTCGGTGGGATCGCGCGTTAATAGTTTGTTCGTGGCCCCGCCAACCTGCCACAAGCCACATTCGGGTTGGCAGGATTTAATCACCAACTCGGCGCTGTTGGGCAGCCAGGCCGGTTGTTCGCCGGGGAAGCGATTGAGTTCCTGGCCGTTTCTGACGTCCACTATCACCACCGCGTGGGTGGTGTTGTAGGGCGGGCCAAATTCAAAGGCCAACTTGGTGCCGTCCAACGACCAGGTTACATTTTTAACGTGGTCAATCTGAAAAAGCAGGCGGGGGGTGCGGGTTTGGATGTCAATCAGCCAGATGCCGTTGCCCTGGGCATAAACGCCGCCCAATTCGCTAATGCCTTGCTCCCCGTAAAATGCCACCATTGCGCCATCCGGCGACCAGGCCGGGGCGGCGGCCAGGCGATGCAGTTCGGCGTCGAGGAGTTGGCCGGCAGAACTGACCAGGCCCAGATCGTGGTTGGCCCCCCGGCTCTGGACGTAAACAATAGTGGCCGGTTGGGGGGTGGGGGTAAGGGTTGGCGATGGCGTAGGGGTAGGGGGGCTGGTGGGGGTATCGGTGGCGGATAGAACAGGTGTCGGTTCAACTGGCGTTGAGGAGGCAGGGGGAGTAGGGGTATCCGTGGGCGTGGGCGTGGCGGTGGAGGTAGGGGTGGGCGTGGGCGTAAACGTAGGGGTGGCGGTAGGCGTAGGGGTGGGCACAATGGCCACAATCGCCGGATATGATTGCCCGTTGGCCGCGCCGACGGCTTTGTAGAGTAAGGGGTCGCTCATAATGAGGGCGGTGATGCGGTTAGCGCGGGTGTCGTCATCCTCTAACAGCAGCACCTGTTCAAAATTGGCCAGGGCCGGCCCCGCTTGATTCAAGGCCACGTAAGCCAAAGCCCGGTCAAAATAAACGCCGGCGTTGCGGTCGTTCAGGCTAATGGCTTTATTATAGGTGTCAATGGCCAGGGAGTATTCTCCCTGGTTGTAGAACTCGCGGCCTTTAAGCCACTGCGCTATTTCTTGGGCCAGGGTTTCGGCCCGGGCGTCATTTTTTATTTCGGCCAGGGGTTTGGCCATGGTGCTAAGCAGGTCGTTGTTTGGCTCGCTGTTTTCCAGGCGAGTGTATAAGCCTTTGATGGCGGTGATCATTTGCGGCCCCACCTGCTGCGGGTCGGCCCAGTTAAAAAGAACCGGGCGTTCTTCTGCCGAGAGGTCTTCAAAAAATAAGCGGCGGGCCTGTTGTTCGGCGCCCCGATCAAAGAGGTTGGCCAAACTGGTAATGCGGATATCGGGGTCGGTGGTGGCCCGGAATTGGTCAACCAGGGCCTGGGTTTCTTGCCGGTTTTGCCAGTAATTGTAGCCCCAAAAACCGCTAACCAGGGCGATAATGATAAAGGTTAACAGAACGATCAACCAGCGCGACCAATCTACGGGCGTGTGTTGTTTGATCCAGGCCAGGTCAAACACCTGGCGGTAGATTTCGTTCCTGGTTTGCAAAATTCCGTCTTTGACCCGCACCAGGCCAAATAATCTTAGCCGGTTTTGTTCCAGGGAGCGTTCGTCTTCAAGAATTTTTTTGCCGGTGTAAACCTGGCGATAAAGGGTAAGCAGTTTGTGCCGGTCGCGCTGGGGGCTGTTGGCAATGCTGTCTTGAATGAATTTCAGGTTGGTTTCTTTGCGGGCCTCTTTGGTAAGAAATAGTTTTTCAACCAGCTTGTCCACCCGCTCATCCGGCCAGGGGCCATCTTTGGCTTCAACCACCTCTAAACATAATTTTTGCGTAAGATAGGGATGGCCGTTGGTCCAATAGTAGATACGGTCAAAAATGGCCTGGCCTTCTTGGGGATGGTCAATGATTAAACCTTGTTGTAAGAGTTGGGCGTCTTCGCGGCTGAAGTCGGTCAGGTCAACAGCCTGGCCAATGTTAAAGGGGGTGCGGCGCGGGTCCTTGATGAGTTCGGCGGGGGTGGCCACACCCAACAGCACAAACACCAGTCGCTCGTAGTTGGGGTCGGTGGCGCGGGCGTTGTAGAGGCCCCGGATGGCGGCAAAAAAGTCGTCGGAAAAGGGCAGTTTGAGGGTGCTGTCTATTTCGTCAATAAAGATGACCACCTGGCCTTCTATGTTTTGCAAAACGATGTCGTGGAGAAAGTCGGTGAAACGTTGAACGTAACCCACCGCCTGCCGCTGCCACCAATCCTCTAAATCTACCGGCAGTTTCAGGTTGCGTTTGAGTTGGCTGAGCAGGCCCAGATACCAGTGTTCAATGCTGATGTCGGTGCCCAGGCGATTCAAATCCACAATGGCCGAGCGAACTCCTTGCGTTTTAAGCCGCTGGGCGGTGCGGATCATCAAACTGGACTTGCCCATTTGCCGGGCGGTGAGAACGTAGCAGAATTCACCGGCCAAAGTCCGGTGATATAATTCCGCGTCGGCCGGACGTTCCACGTAAGAGGGAGAACCGGGCCGCAAGGTGCCCCCGGCCACATAAAAATCCGACGCTTCCATAGGTGTGGCGATCATAATTTATCCTTGAAGTATTGCCGATACAAATCGCAGCGACAGGCGTACACGTCGCCGCTGCCTTTAATTAAACCGGCTTGCAGCAGGCGAAACCGGGCCGTGTCGTCTTCGCAATTTTTATTGTGAATAACTTGCCTGAAGGCCTCTTTGAGCATTGGCTCTTGCCCCAGCAGCCAGTGCTGCCGGCGCAGGTGGTCGCCAAAAGGGCCGTTGTCTTCCACGGCAATTTGCCGCAGGTTGGCCCAGGTAAGTTGTTGAATGACCATAGTGTAGAGCGCCTGGCGGGTTAAATAGGGTTGCCCGTTCAGCAGGTCCATCAATTCAGGGAAATCCGCCTCGGCTACCGGCGCGCCGTGCCGTTGGTTCAGATCGCGCACCTGGGCCTGATTGAAATCCTCCAGGTAAACTCTAAGCCCCACGTTGAAGGGTGATTGATTGATTTCATTGATGAGCAGGTAAGGTTCGGTAGAAATAACCAGGATAATATTGAACCGGTTCCAATCTTCATTAAGGGCGCGGCTATTGTGCCAGGCGCGCAGCAGGGCAAAAAAATCGCTGTAGAAATTTGTGGTTTGCAGCAGGCGGTCTACTTCATCCAGGGCCAGGACGATGGGACTGTTGGTTTCGGGTAAAATATAATCTTCGATAAGGTAAGTCAATTTATCTTGCGGGCCTAACGAGCCGCGCCAGAAGTTTTCTACTTCGGCCACTTCAAGCCGCAGTTTGCGCACCATCAGTTCGGCCAGGCTGTGTAGAAAAATATTGGGGGTGGCTAACCGTTCGGCGTCAAATTGTTGCAGGTCAAGGTGGAATACCCTGGCCTTGTTTTCGCGCGCAAAATTTATGCCGCGCACCAGGAGCGAGCTTTTGCCCGTTTGCCGCGAAGCGCGGATAGTGGTGGTGGTGCCCGCTTTGGTCACTTCCCGACGAAGTTGGGCATCGGCATAACGTTCAATATAAAACTTGTCGCGCAGTTTGATCACCCCGCCGGGCGCTTCCAGGGATTCCACCAGGCCGGGGTCGAATTGAGGCAGGGGGGTATGGATGGCTTCGTCGTCGGTGAACGTGCCGCCGTCTTCTGAAATTATGCCCAACGGCAGCGAAGTGGTGGAGGCTGAACCCCGGGCCGTAGTGGCAGCCAGAATGGCCTGCCCAACCTGGTCGTTATCGGTTTCATTTTGCCAGATGATCCGGGGCAGTGAGGTTAAGTACGCTTCACCGGCCGGCGGCATAGCCAGGCGGCCTATCTGAACCGGCAGAATGTGGGGGCGTTTTTGCTGTTTGTGATGGACCAAACCCTGTTTGAGAACATCCAGGCCCATTTGGTTTTCCAGTGAGCTTGGCGAGAGCAACACAATCAAAAAATCGGCGCTTTCAATTTTAGGGTCAATTTCGGCCAGCCACGCCTCGTCGGTGTGGGTAACGGGATCGGCGGAAACAACATGGCCCGATTGCCGCAGCAGGTTTTGTAAGTACGCGGCCAGTTGTTGGTCGGGCAGGGCATTGGATTGAAACCAGAGAAAAATTCTGGGGGGGATGCCCTGCCGGATTCCTTCCACTCCGGCCAACGGGCTCGATTCCAGTTGGGCGCGTAAAGCTTCGGCCAAAGCGCCGGCCCGGGCAAAACGGTTGGCCGGCTCTTTGGCCAAAGCCCTGAGGATAACGGCTTCAAGGCCGGCGGACAGGTCGCGCCGGTAGCGGCGGGGGCGGGGCACCGGATCGTGGATGTGTTTGTAGAGGATGGCCAGGGGCGATTCGGCGTCGTAGGGCACGTGTCCCATGATCATCTCGTACAAAACAACGCCCAGGGAATAAATATCGGCGCGGTAGTCAACGGTCTCTCCTTCGGCCTGTTCCGGGGCCATATATTGGGGCGTGCCCACCACGGCGCCTTGAGTGGTTAATTGGCTCTCCAGGCCGGTTCTGGCCAGGCCAAAATCGGCCAGAAGCAGCCAGTTGTGCTCTAACAATATATTGGCCGGTTTGATGTCGCGGTGAAGAATTTTATGTTCGTGGGCGTGGTCAAGGGCATTGGCAATTTGTTCAATATAGTGGCCCACCGTGGCCAGTTCCAGTGGCTGTCCCAACAAACTTTTTAAGGTTTGGCCGCCGGGGACATACTTCATGACAAAATAGGTAATCTCCCCTGCCGAACCAACGTCGTAGATGGGCAGAATATTGGGGTGGCTCAGTTGGGCAATGGCTTTGGCTTCGCGGGCAAAGCGTTCTTTCAAGTCTGGGTCATCAGCCTGGGGCGCGTATAGCACTTTTACGGCAACATAACGTTCCAGATTGGGCTGATAGGCTTTGTAAACTTGGGCCATCCCCCCGTGGCCAATCTGTTCCCTGATTTGATATTGGTTCAGAGTCTGGCCGGTCAGATCCATTATAACCTGTCTGCAAAATAGAGACGGTATAAATCGCAGCGGCAGGTACAATATTCTCCCTCGTACCGTACCAACCCGGCCCGCAGCAGCCGGAACAGCGCCTCTTTATTGTGACAGCGATTGTGCTGGATGATTTCTTTTAACGCAGATTTCAAATCTGTTTCAGCATGCAAAAGCCATTGTTGATGGCGTAGATGGTCGCCAAAGGGGCCATCCTCTTTGGCGGCAATTTGCATTAAATTGTTCCAGGTCAGGTGTTCGGTGGCGATGGTATAGAATGCTTTACGGGAAAGGTATGGATGGCCGTTTAAGAGGGCCATCATGGCCGAGAAGTTTTTATCTTTTACCGGAGAGCCGTGTCGCCAATTGAGGTCGTGCATTTGGGTTTCGTTGAAGTCATCCAGATTGAGTTTAAGCCCCACGTTAAACGGCGACTGGCCGGCCGGGATAAGCAAATAAGGTTCGGTGGAGATGGCCAGTAAAAGGTTCAGTTTTTCCCACGGCTCACCCAAAGCCGCGCTGTTGTGCCATGAACGAAGCATGCCAAAAAAATTCGGATGAAACGCGGTCTGCAAAAGTCTGTCCGCTTCGTCTATGGCTAACAGAATCGGGTTATCGCTTGTGGGCAAAATGTATTCTTCCAGCAGATAGGTTAATTTCTCTTGCGGCCCCAACGCGCTATCGCGCCAAAATCGTTCCGCTTCGGTTTCGTTGCAGCGGAGTTTGCGGATAATTGATTCGGCCAGATAGTTTAGAAATAGAGCGGGGTCGGCCAGGTATTGGCTATCAACCCGTTGCAAATCAAGGCTGACAGTTTTGGTTTTATTTTGGCGAGCATGAGACACCCCCCGCACCAGGAGCGAACTTTTTCCCTGCTGGCGGGCGGCCTGGATAATCGTGAGGGTGCCCGTTTTGCCCGTTTGCCGTTTGAGATGGTCGTCGGCGTCCCGTTCAATGTAGAATTTGTCGCGTAGTTTGACCGTTCCGCCCGGCGCTTCCAATTCGTCGAGCAGGCGTGAATTGAAGGAGGGCAGAGGGGAAGGCCAACTTTGTTCGTCGGGTACGGGCGTGCCATCTTCGGAGATGATGCTTTGGTCATTCACCGGCCTGGCCCGATAGGGTTCTTGCCGGGGCAATTGGCCGGTAAGGGCTTTTAGAAGGTCCTGCTCCAGCCGTTGATTATCGGCTTTGCTGCGCCAGGTTACGTATTGAAATGGATCCAGAAGGGCGTCAAGGGGGTAGGGCAACGCCCCTTCCATAACCCGTACCGGCAGAAGTTGGGGCCGCCTCTGTAGTTTGTGGTATTCGTTGGCGCGCCTGACCTCAACCTGGACCATTTCACTGTTAGCCGATTCGGTAGAGAGCAGGACGATTAAAAAATCACTGGCCTCAATCTGGCGATCAATTTCTTCCAGCCAGGTTTGGCCGGGTTGTAGTTTGAAATAGCTAAAAACCTGGTACTGCTGTTGACTCAAGAATTGGTCCAGATAGTCCGCCAAGTGGTGATCGGGAGTATGGTGGGGATTATAACAGATAAAGATGCGGACCGGTTTTTCTTCAGGCCGGTCAAAAAAGTAGGGGTGGTATCGTTTATATTTGGCCGGATTATTCTTTTCAGCCCAATCAAGGAGAAATTCAAGAAGTTCGTGTTGGTCGGCATATTCAATAAGCCGATGAATAATTTGAGTTTTGGCCATCCCTTCGGCCAATTGATAATAAACGGGTCTCAAGCGGGGCTGGTCGTAACAAAAAGCGCGGAGATCTCCTTCCGTAAATCCGTCGGTGAGGAGGGTGCGAATATTCTCCAACTGGTAATGTCTGCGCACAGGTTTCTTCATTTAAGTTTTCAACCTGACGTGTTTAATGGGCCATCTTTGATAAAAAACGTCTCCTCATTCTAACATAAAACATTGGTTTAAGTAAAGTCATGAAAAATTTAAATTTACCACCGTGAATATTTGGGCATGGCAAACAAAGCCTGGGCCGCCGGGCTGACAATGTGGCCATCCGGGCCGGGGCGCAGGATGGAGTAGCCGGAGGCGGGATGGCATTGGCCGTAGCGCCCGGTGAGGGCAAAATCGTACACCACAAACATCGGCCCCATCCAGGGCCAGTTTTGCTGGGCGTAATTGTAGGCGGCCACCAGGTAGTCGGCCTGCTGCTCCGGCGTTACCTGCCAGCGGGTGTGCTCGCCAAAGTCGCAGTTGGGGATGCCGGCCAGCCAGCTAAATTCGGTGGCCCAGATTTGGGTGTCCGTATCGCCGTACTGTTCCATAATGGCCCGTTGGGCTTCGGCTTTGCGGAAATAGGGCCAGCCGTTGCCCTGCTCGTCAATGCCGGTGGGGTGGTCGTAGGGCCAGGGGCCGCCATAGGGGTGGCTGCCGATAGCGTCTACCAAACCTTTTATGCCGTTGGCGTACATTCCTTCCAGAAATTTAAGGTCATCGTAATCGCCGCCGGGCGAGGGCGCGCCGCTGACAATGATGGCCTGGGGGTCGGCCTGGCGGATGGCGGCGGACGTTGCCCGTAGCAGGGCGACGTATTCGGCGGGGTTGGGATTGCCTTCCCACTCAAAGTTGAGGTTGGGTTCGTTCCAGATTTCGTAGGCAATGGTTTGGTAAAGCGAGCCGTAACGGTTGCGGATGAATTCGGCCGCTTCGGCGGCGTTTTCGGCAAAGTCTGCCACCTCGTCCGCCGTGCGAGGAGCGTCGGGCAGGCCGGCCTGGTTCCAGATGATGAGTTTGAGCAGCACGTGTTCGGCGCCGCTTTTGCGGAGGTCGCTGAGCAGGTTGTCGGCGTTGGTTTTAAAGTTAGTGTCGTTACGAATATTGAGATCGTGTTTGGCCCAGGTGAAACCGCCCTGCACGGCCAGGTCCATATTTTTGGCCTCGGCCAGTTGCACGCCGTAACCCAGGTGATACTGCTCAACCGTGTGGGTGGCTTGCGCGGCCTGGGCAGCTTGAGCGGCGGCGGTGACGGTGGCCGCGATGGGGGTGAGGGTGGGAGGCGGGGAGGGCGGCAGCGTGGGTGTGGCCGCGGTGGTCGGCGTTGGTGTGGAAGTTGGGGGGAGGAAAGTGGGTGAAGGGGTAACGGTGGGCGTTGGGGTAGGGTTGGGCGTAGCGGTGGGTAAGGGGGTGAGGGTGGCCGTGTCAAAGCTGACCAATTTTAGCCGGGTGGGGGGTGGTTTGATCTCTGCTTGGCTCAAAAAATTGCCGCAGGCGAGGAGGGGGATGAATAGAAAAATGATGCCGGGCAGGTGTCTCAACTTCACTAAATGCTCCTGAAAATAGGGTCACGTGTCATCTGTCACGTGTTCCCTTAATTTGTCTTTGAAGGGATGAGGCGCTGTCAATGAGTGTTTTTACATTGACCTCTGCCCCAGAGCCTGGTCAAGAATATGCAATAAACGGTTGCGTTCGCGGGAGTAATTGAGCCACAGCCCGCCAACATAAACTACCAGAAAAACAACGGGGAAGAGCCACAGCCAGGAAAAGCCAAAGAGACCCTCTTTAAAAACCCTGAAAAAATTGGTTAAAAAAAACAGCACCACCAAGCTGATAACAATAAAAATTACCAGAGATGATAGCGGCAGCCGGAACTCCAGCCGGATTTCCGGCGCGCTGAGGTCCACATAACCCACAAAGGGGATGCGCCGGGCGCGGCGCCGGTAAGAAGAAGGCTGCCACAGGGAGTGTTCGGCGGCAATGAGCACTTCTCGCCCCTCGATGAGAATAAAATTGCGGTTGAACCGGGTCAGGTGGGGCAAGGTTTCCAGAAGCTGGCACATTTCCCAGGCCAGCGGCGCCGAGCCAATTTTGACGCCGCGTTTGAGTTTGCCTTCCGGCCGGGTGAAACCGTTTAGCTCGTAAGCGCTCCACAGGCCCAAGCCAATGATGATGACGATGAAAACGGGGAAAAAACTTCCACCACCCCAATCAGCCACGTCAATCCTCCTGCGTATCTCCTAGCAGGTCAATGTAAGCTCCCTCAACCAAATCACTTTCGGCAATGCCTAATTTTGCCATCAGGACCGAGGCAATAGCTTCACCTGCGGCAGGGGTATCGGTTTCATTCAACACCACCTCAAATTCCAAAAAATCGCCCAGCCCCTCAACCTTGTCCAGGTGGATACGGGTAGAGCCGACCATATAAAGCAGCCGTTCTTTACAGACAACGCCGCGAACGCCCCAGGCGGCGGCCAAAATGGCGGCCAGGGTTTGGGGGGCAGGGGTGGGATAAATGAAATAATTTGATTGTTTGGGGCCGGCAATGTCTTCTCGCTCGTAGTAGATCAGTTGGCCCCGGTTGGGGGTAAGTTGGCGCAGTTTGAGCCGGCCTTTGGGCGTGTGGAAAAAGGTGTCTTGCTGGGGAATGATTTCCACCGGCGTGTCGCTAAGTTTTTCGACCCGCTTTTTCAACCGGTCGAAATCTTGCACTTTGGCTTTGATTTCGATGTTGGTGGCCATAAATATTTTACGCCCCGTTCAGGTGAAACAGGATAATTTCCGGCGGGCACAATAAACGGAGCCGCGGCGCGCTCAAGCCCTCCAGGCCAATGCCCCGGCTGATGTAAAGCGTGGTGCCGTTTTTATGGTAAGGCCCCATTTCATATTGTTTGCCCAGGGCGCTGCTGGTAATAACCGCGCCGTAAAACGGCAGCCGCACCTGGCCACCGTGGGTGTGGCCGCACAAATAGAGGTCAACGGGGTATTGCTGCGCCACCGGCATCAACTCCGGCGAGTGGTAGAGAAGCACCCGCACCGCCTCGGGCGGGGTCAGGCCGATGAGTCTTTTGAAGGTCAAGGCGTCCGATTCCAGGTCGTGCTCGCAGTCTAAACCCAGTAAAGCGAGGGTGCGGCCATCGGCAAAGTGGAGCAGCGCCACTTCATCCCGCAGCAGACGAATGCTCAAGCCATCAAACAGCGAAGGCGTGGTGTCGCGCGGGTCAACCGGCGGGCTGCCCAACGTGGCGTAAACGCCATAGGGAGCGTGGAGTTTGGCCAGCACTTGGCGCGCTTCGGCGCGGGCGGTTGGCTCGTTGACATAGGAGAGGTTGAGATAATCGCCGGTGATGACAATGAGGTCGGGCCTGGCTTCATCAATCAGGGCCAAGAGCCGCGCCTCGCGGCGGGTCAGGCGCTCAATGTGAAAGTCGCTCAGATGAAGCAAACGAAGGGGAGGGGCAGCGGCCGGCAGAACGGGCAGGCGGATGGTTTGATGGGTGAGGGACAGGGCAAAAGGTTCTTGCAGAGTGCCCCACAGGTAAATCAACGTGCCGGCTAATTGGAGCAAGGCCAACGTTAACAGGCCGGTGAAGGGGCCAAAAACCAGGGCCGGCAGAACGGCCAAAATTGCCGCTCCCAGGCGGGGGACCGTCATTACAAATAGTTGGGGGCCAATTGGGCCAAAGCTGCGCCCGGAATGAGGCAGCCACCACAGCAGCAGCCAGTCGGCCAGGGCCAGGGGCAGGTAAAGGCCCGCCGCCACAATTGCGCCGGGGCCAAAGGGCCACCACACCAATCCAATCAAAGCGGACACCGCCAGCAACCCGCCCGCCAATTGCCAGCCGGACCAGGCCGCCGGTCTGAGGGTCAACAGAAAGAGCCGGTGCAGCCAGCGGTTTTCCAGTATCTCTTGTTGGGGAACCGGGCGGGCTTGGTCAAGGGCATGGAAGGTGACCGTGAAGGAGGTGGTTTGTGCTTGCCACATCAACCTTGACCCTTATCTGTAAAATTCGGCGATGGAGCCGGTAACAGTTTGCAACTGTTCCTCGGTCAATTCCGGGTAAATGGGCACGGCCAGGGTGTGGGTGGCCGCGACCTCGCTGGCCGGGCAATCGCCGGATTGGTAGCCCCAGGCGGCAAAACATTCTTGCAAATGGAGGGGCACGGGATAGTAAATTTCGGTGCCAATTTGACGCTCCTTCAAAAAGGCGCATAATTCGTCCCGGTTGTGGCTGACCCGCAGCACGTA
Source organism: Anaerolineae bacterium (assembly GCA_016931895.1). NCBI lineage: Bacteria > Bacillati > Chloroflexota > Anaerolineae > Anaerolineae bacterium. Next base: position 6,508 of record JAFGDY010000197.1, on the reverse strand, counting down.
CTGGTTGTAAATGTGGCGGTGTTGGGCAAAAGGCCCGGCTTCAGCCTGAACGCGAGGCGCGTATTGGCCGGTTTCGGCGGACTCCGAGGGCAGGGTGAGCAGCGAGTCGCCCTGGCCGGAAATATGGGGCAGGCCCAACTCGGTGAAAAGTTCATTGTAGCGGGCGGCATTGCGCTGCCGGCCGGCGGTCCATTCATCCAGGTATTTCAGTTTGACCCGCACCACCGCGGCTTGCAGGGCATCGAGCCGAAAATTGCCGCCCACAAATTTATGGTAATATTTGGGTTTGCTGCCGTGCACCCGCAACATGCGCATCTGTTCAAACAGGTCGGGGTCATTGGTGGTTACTGCGCCGCCGTCGCCAAAGGCGCCCAGGTTTTTGGAAGGGAAAAAGGAAAAACAGCCGATGTGGCCGATGCTGCCCGCCCGGCGGCCCTTGTACTCCGAGCCGATGGCCTGGGCGGCGTCTTCAATGACGTAAAGGTTGTGGCGTTGGGCAATGTCCATAATGGGGTCCATATCGGCGCATTGGCCGTAGAGGTGAACCGGGATAATGGCCCTGGTTTGGGGCGTTATTTTTTCTTCAATTTGGGCCGGGGCCAGGTTGTAGGTGTGGGGGTCAATATCCACAAAAACCGCTTTGGCTCCCAGCCGGGCCACGCTGCCGGCGGTGGCAAAAAAGGTGTATGGGGTGGTGATAACCTCGTCGCCTGGCTGGATATTGAGGGCCATCAGGGCTATGATCAGGGCATCCGTTCCAGACGATACGCCCAGGGCAAACTCTGTGTGACAGTAGGCGGCTATTTCTTTTTCCAGGGCCTGCACTTCGGGGCCTAAAATAAAATACTGGGCGTCGCACACCCGGTTGATGGCTTCTTGTATTTCGGCCTTGATAGAGGCATACTGTGGTTTCAGATCTAACAAAGGGACAGGGGGCATTGGGGTTCTCCTATTTTTATAAGTTATTGACCAACGACCAATGACCAACGACCAGTGACCAACGACCAATAGCCAATGGATGGTCAAGTTGGCCCGTCGTCCTTTGTTGTTGGTCGTTCGTCCTTCGTCGTTGGTCGTTCATCCTTCGTCGTTCGTCGGTGGGGCAGTATAGCAGAGAAGTTACCAATGAACAAAGCGCATTGTATTTATTTAGCCCTGGGCGCTAACCTGGGTCATCGTGAAAATAACCTCAAAGAGGCCGTGCAAAAATTGCCTCCCCCGGTAGAGGTTTTGGCCGTTTCCCGGCTGTATGAAACTGCGCCGGCTTATGTGCCGGATCAGCCCGCTTTTCTGAATATGGCCCTCAAAGGCCAAACCGACCTACCGCCGCCGGCGTTGTTGGCCTATCTCAAACAAATTGAAGCAAAAATGGGCCGCCGGAAAAGTATCCGTTACGGCCCGCGCCAGATTGATCTGGATATTATCTTTTACGACGACCTGGTTCTGGCCACGCCCTCCCTGCAAATTCCCCATCCCCGCCTGGCCGAGCGAGCCTTTGTTTTGCGTCCCCTGGCCGATATTGCCGCCGAGGTGGCGCATCCTCTCCTGAAGCGAACCGTGGGCGAACTGTTGGCCGATTTACCGGCTGAAGATGGGATTTTACGCGCGAGGGAGTGGGCAGGCCCTGAAACCAACTGAGCCGCCAGGCCAACAAAATACTTAAAGTTCAGTTGTTTGCATGTTTTTGATCATGTAACGCAAACCGTTCTCCAGCCGGTCGTCGAGCCAACCATGCCGGCGATAGAAGGAATAGGCCTTTAGTTTTGGATCAATATCCGTTGTCAGCCAGAGCTGGGTGCAATCACTTTCTTTAAGCCAATTTTCCAACATGATTAACAACCTGGAACCAACTCCTTGGCCAATGTATTCCGGCAAAACCGCGATCACCCATAATTCCCCGGTTGATTTATCGCCCATGGCAAACCCAACCACCTGGCCCGCCGCTTCGCACAACCATCCCTTAAAACTCCCCTTTAATTTTTCTTTGACCGACTCTGCCGTAATATCCAGCGCCTCGAGTTCGGCCTGGGTTAGCCTGTTTTCGTGCGTGGCCGTTCTTACGGCAAAGAGGGCGGGCATATCGTTTTCTTTGATTTCTCGGAAATTCATTTTTTTGCCGCGTGCCCTACTCTTCTAAAAAACACGCTCAACAATACGCCTGCCACAATCAGCGTAATCCAATCAATCAGAATAGCCGCCACCTCATATCTGTACTCAAGGTCGCGCCCGTAGAGCAGGGCCAGCAGGATAAGCGAGCCAATGGCCAGCACAGCACCGGCCATAAAGAGAAGTTGGATGATCCGCTCGAGCTTTGTTTGCCGGCTGAACACGGCGGCCACAAACAAAAAGGCTACGCCCATCGTCAGATAGCCAACATCTTCCAGGGCAATAAATATTCCGTGCGGGTTGTATTGCGAGAACAGCGAAAGTCCTGCCGCCTCGCCCTTTAGCAAACTGGGCTGCACTACCGCCAGTTGAATAAAGTAGTTTATGACATGGGTCGTGGCCGAGATTATGGCAAAAGACAGGGCAATTTGACTGAATACTTTCTTGTCGGCAGCAGCGTAGGCGTGGAGGCAAACCACTACCACCACAAACAGCAGCGCCATTAGCAGGGCCGGATACATCCAGATGTACTCTATAGGCACAAAGGCGGCCACATCAGTATAGGGATAAGTAACGCATGAGTCCACCAAATCAACCGAACCCGCCATACAAAACGGCCCAGACCGCGCCGGGGCGGTGGTGACGGCGATACCCAAGGCCGCCGCAGCCGTAACTGCGGTGAGAATTGAGGCCCAGAAACCAAGCCGATACACATTATTGGTCATTTTATTTATCCTTTCTGATTGGAATAAGATTATGTTGGTGCCGGGCTACGATCTGGCGATGCCGCGTACAAAGAGCACAAAGGGGATGAAGCACATGGCGCAACAGACGAGCATCATCACAATATCACCCACGGGCACTGGTGAAGCGTTGTAAAACGCCGGGAAGGCCAACACAGGGATAAGCCCGGCGAACAGCAGGCTGTACATCAAGAGCAGCCCCGCGCCGCCAACATACCCAAGCGCCTCGCGTCGCCACAGCAGCAGCCCGCCGATGAGACAGGCGGGGGCCACTGTGGTAAAATCGGCGATCAAGACGTAGACGGGATGCTCCGGTTCGCTTGGCGGCTGGCCGGTAAGGGCGGTGACGATGGCGCTCACATTCATGACAATGAACAGGGCGGTCAGGCCAACCAAAATGCCTCCGGCCACTCTGGCCGGCACGTTGCCCTTGAGCCGCCGGCGTACTGCCTCGCCGTCAATGCTTGCGGCCAGGCCGATGGTGGTGTAAACGTTCAGTGTAACCAAGAGGAGGTATGGCAGAAACAGCACTCCAAACGGCACGCCGACGAGATTGGTGATATAACTGTACAGAATATAGAGCAATATGCCCGGCCAGCAGAGCAGGCCGATGAGCGTACCTCGTCGCGCCAGCCACAGCGAGCCAAGCAGGATGGGCAGGCCAACAACCAAATGGAACACGTCTACGGGGGCAAATGACATGATCAGTTCATCCGTTGGATAAACTGCGCCCGGAAACAAAAGTCCGGCAGCAGCCGCACCAGCCATAATGACTGCGATCACGAGCGAGGACACATACGCCAGTGTGAGGCTGCGCGTGACCGGCAGGCCGGCAGATTTGGACTCGGTACCCCCTGTCTTCTTAAAAAAATCATTGGAAACGGTTTGAGTAGATATTTTTCCCTCCTGATGTTTTATTTTCCAGGGTGACAGTCACTGACAAAGTGACTGTCACCCTGGAATGCCTCAACAATTGGCGTAAGTTTTACTTATTCTTCTGCCCCGCCAATTTTGTACAATCTTAATTGTAGAGCGGTGAGGAAAACGGCAATAAAGAAAACCAGCCAGCCGATAGCGGTGGCATAACCCATCCGAAAGTAAGAAAAAGCCACATCCGTAATATAAGGGATAAAAAACCAGCCTTGTCCGCCGGGGCCGCTTAAACTGTCGCCAATAGAGTTCGATGCGAAGACGATCGCCTGAATATCATAGGTTGTTAGAGAACCCAGAGCGATGATAATGGTCACATAGGCCAGCACAGGCTTGAGCAAGGGCAAGGTGATATAAAACAGCCGTTGCCAGTAGTTTGCGCCGTCTACAATGGACGCTTCAATAATACTTCCTTCTATCCCCGACATTCCGGCCAGGAAAAAGACCGCGTGATACCCCATCCACATCCAAAAGGCAATGGTGAGCAGGGTAGGCATAATGTATGTCGGCAAAGTGGCCCACAAAACCCGTGACCCGCCTAAACCCTGGACAATGGCATTGGCCAACCCACGCGACTCGCTGAAGAACCAAAGCCCAACCAGGCCCATCAAAACACCGGGCAAGACCGAAGGAATGAAAAAGAAAGTGCGGAATACCCCTCGAAAGAGCAGCAACGTTGAAGCCAGCATGGTGGCCAAAAGAATAGCTACCGGCACTTCGGTAATCAAACTGCCGGCAAAAAAGTATATGAAATTCCGAAACGAGGTCCACAGGTGCCGGTCGGTGAAAGCTTCGGAAAAATTTTGAAAACCAACCCATTGCCAGTCGCCGGTATAACCCAGCGACTCGGAAAAGGCCATTTGAATAGACCGCACCAGGGGATAAAATTGAAAAACAAAAAACGTGATAAAAAAGGGAGCCAAAAATAAGTAAGGCATCCACTTCCGCTGGTCGCCAAAAAAACGCATCAACCTGGATCGTTGTTTGGGTTGGGTGAGGGGTTCGGTTATTGTTGTCATTTGATCTCCTTATTTAAGTGGGCTGAGCGCCCTGCTATGTTATTAGCCCTTGAGCATGCCGGCCATAGAGTTGACAAAGAATCGTTGTGAATAAGCATAGAAGCCCAAAGGCACCACCGCCGCCAGAATAGCCACGGCAGATGAAACGATGAGGGCATAGGGATCGGCCACGGCCAAATTATTAAGCAGCAGGACGGCGGGTATCAAAAGTTGTTTGCTTTCTTCCGAAATTATAATTCCAGGCCAGAGCAAATCGTTCCACTGGGTGCGCACAATAAGGGTGGCCAGAACAAGGATGGGGCCTTGCATGGTGGGAATCACCAATTTTGTGAAAAGGCTAAATTCGTTACAGCCGTCAATCCGGCCCGCTTCCAGCATTTCCGTAGGCACCCGCAGCATAAATTGGCGCATCAAAAAAATGCCAAAGGCAAAACCGCCCACGCCGGGCAGAATAATGCCCCAATAGTTATTGAGCAGGCCCAACTCGCGCACAACCACAAACTGGGGCACAAGCATTGTTTGGGTGGGCAGTAACATTACGGCCAGAATGATCAAAAAAAAGATATTGCGGCCCGGGAACTGAAGTTTGGCCAGGGTATAACCGGCCAATGCCGCCGAAAGCGTGCTCAAAAAAGCGGTGATGGTGACCACTAATATTGAGTTTTTAAAATGAATGCCAAAGCCATATTTAGTAAAGGCCAGGATATAATTTTCCAGGGTAAATTGGTTGGGCCAGGGAATAAGGGGATTCATATACACGTTAAGTTTGTTAAATGTATTGGCCACCAGCACCAGGAAAGGCCAGATAAATATAAGTGATATCATAACGGCAAACGCCGTTAATAGAAATTTGTGCCGAATAATCCGGTTGCTCCGATATATTTTGCCGGCATCTGTTAGGATTGGGTGGGTTGCATTTGCGGCCATATTATTTTTGTTGCACCTCCAGAAGAGTTTTATTTGGGTTTAAGCTTGTTGAGTATATCATACTGCGTTATGGCTGACAAGCTGCCGGTAGCTGGGCAGCTGCAGGCATTGCCTGCGGCTGCCCAATTTAAAGCCGAAACGAAGTTACGAATGGTTTTCTAACGAGGCAATGAGGGGCAATAATTCGGTGGGTGTTTTAAGGGTGTAGCGGGGCATTTCGGTGTCATCCGCCGGAACTTTCGACCGCCGCGGCGCCCAATCCAGCCATACGCTAATGAGGCCCAGTTGGTTGGCGCCTTTGATATCGCGGGCCAAGTTGTTGCCCATCATGATCACCCGGCCATAGTCTTGGGGAGCCAAGTTCAACTGATCCAGGGCATGGGTGAACATCCGAGCCGCCGGTTTGTCAACACCCACCTCCTCAGAAATTGCCAGCGCGTCGAAAAGATGGAATAACCGGCACGTTGTTAAAATATTACGGAATGTGCCGACCGGGCCATCCGCCACTAACGCCAACGGATAACCCCGCCGCTTTAACTCGCGGACCGTTTCAGCAACCCCGGGAATGAGTTCGGCTTGCACTACCACGCCATGTTCGTCTCTAATTTCGGTGGCTTCGTCCACCAGCGTATCGCCACAATCCAGGCAAACCGCCAGAATATAGGGTGACATCTCGGTTCCCTTTTCGGTTTGAATTAATTACTCGACTTTTGCAGTGACATAAGATTTAACATTAACAAGAAAATATGGGATAATAAAGGTCAAGCTAATCGGTATTCAAAT
>JAFGDY010000196.1 GCA_016931895.1 Anaerolineae bacterium | reverse complement strand
TCCATAAGGCCGGGGCCTTATTCAACCGGAAAAGAAACGAATGGGGGGGCACCCCCCAAGCCCCCCGGCCTACCGGCAGTTTCTTAGTAGCGATAACGAGGAATCTCCTTGATTTGGATGGTTAAAAAGAGGCAGATTTGGCAAATTAAATCCAAAAAAATTGGTTAACAGAAAGCGCAAGAAGATTTCTCCCTTCGGTCGAAATGATATGCCTGAGTAGTTACGAATCATGTTAATTTTTTAATGAATGGCGATTAATCTATAAAATATTTTGGTATAAACAAAATAAAACTGTAGTTTTTTAGCTGTATCGCTCAAAATTCTACAAAATTTAGTTTTGTAATTTTGACAATCATTATCATTGGGGCATAATACCCCTATCTTTTGAGTTAAATCAAGCCGATTCGATACAAGGAGGTATCAGGTTGGATTGAAACTTTGCAACTGAGGCGAACCACATGTGAAGTGTGTTCGCCTTTTTGTATTTAGGGCATATTGCCTTTGTAAAATCAACCGTTCTACTATTAGAAAGGAAAGCTATAATGTCAACCAACAATCCCTTTGCTATTGCTCAACAGCAACTTGACGAGGCTGCCGCTATTTTGGGTTTGGACCCGGCCACGCACGCTTTGCTGCGCGAGCCGATGCGCGAACTGACGGTCACTATTCCGGTGCGGATGGATGACGGCAGCGTGAGAGTGTTCAAAGGCTACCGGGTGCAGTACAATGATGCCCGCGGCCCCTGCAAGGGCGGCCTGCGCTGGCATCCCGACGAAACAATTGACACGGTCAAGGCTCTGGCCGCCTGGATGACGTGGAAAACGGCCGTTGTTGATATTCCTTTGGGCGGCGGTAAGGGAGGGGTAACATGCAGCCCCAAAGAACTGTCGCCCACCGAACAGGAACGGCTGGCGCGAGGTTACATTCGCGCGGTGTGGAAAATTTTGGGCGAAAAAACCGATGTCCCTGCGCCCGACGTTTACACCAATCCCCAAATCATGGCCTGGATGATGGACGAATACAGCACCATCCGGGGGCACATGGCGCCGGGCATGATTACCGGCAAACCCCTGCCCTTGGGCGGCTCTGCCGGCCGAGGCGACGCTACCGCGCGGGGAGGGATTTACACCACCCGCGAGGCGGCCAAAGTGTTAGGGATTGTCCTGGCAGAAAAAACTGCCGTTATCCAGGGGTACGGCAACGCCGGTCAATTTGCGCACCAGTTGGCCGAGGAAATCCTGGGGATGAAAGTTGTGGCCGTATCCGACTCCAAGGGGGGCATCTACAACGGGGATGGGCTTGACTTTGAGCAGACTGTGCGGCATAAACAGAAAACCGGGGCCGTGCTAGATATGCCGGGCACAACGGCCTTGAGTAATGAAGCGTTGCTGGAATTTGAGGCCACCGTTCTCTTCCCCGCCGCCCTGGAGAACGCTATTACCGAAAAAAATGCCGCCAGGGTCAAAGCCAAAATTGTGGCCGAACTGGCCAATGGCCCCACCACCCCGGAGGCCGATAAAATCCTCCACAATCAGGGCGTATATGTTATTCCCGATTTTTTGTGTAACGCCGGAGGGGTAACGGTGAGCTACTTTGAGCAGGTCCAGAACGCTTACAACTACTACTGGCCTCTGGAAATGGTTTGCCAGCGGTTAGACGAAAAGATGACCGCCGCTTTCCATGCCGTGCATCAGATGGCCCAAACAAAGCAGGTGCACAATCGCCTGGCTGCGTATCTGGTTGCGGTTGAGCGAGTGGCGGAAGCTGCCAGATTGCGGGGGTGGGTATAGCGTGTCTAATCTCCCGGCTGATCTGAAAACTGAAGTTTGGAGTGGCCTGGCGCCTGTTTGAGAATCTCTTGCCGGTAGGTTGTACCGGGGCTTTCATCGGCCTGTAAGGATTGCCCGGCTACATGCTGCAAACTCAAATTCACCAATACTCCGATAATGAAGGCCTTGATGAAGAGTTGGATGGTTGATTTTAATATTCTCTCGTGGTGCATCGCTATAACCAAATTAGGTTGACTATGGGAGGCTGTGCCTCACCGGGAGGCTGGGCCTCGCCGGGAGGCTGGGCCTCACCAGCTTACTTTTAATTGTAGTATTAGCTTACCAGAGAGGGCAATGTGCTATTAGTCCTGGTACCTTGGGGGGATGATGTTTGAAATAAGGTTTCGAGAGGATTGGTTTAAAATGGTATCCCCACCGCCCTGGTCAACGAAGCCCGCAGCCAATCCATCCCGCCAATCATCAAAAAGGCAAGGGCCAGGCCCATCGTCAGCGGCAACACAATATCGTGCCAGGTGCGGGCGTAACCTTCACGCCGGGTAATAATCAACACAAACATGGTGTTTACAATGCCCAACATCAACATCACGCCGCCGGTGCTTAAAATAGCCAGGGGGTAGAGCAGCAGCGGATGCTGCCAGAGCACAATGAGGATAATGATAACCGCGCCGCCCAGGTAAGGCAGTAAATCTTTAAAGTTTTGCATAACCGGCTCGTCTTTAGTTTCACTGGCCCGCCACAAGGCCCCGTTGATCACGGGAAAAACAATCACGCTCATGGCCAAACCATGAAACGTGCCGGTGGTCAACCGCAACCAATTGTGCGGCTCGTAAAGATACGGCGCTTTGGGAAAGAGCGAGAGATAGGAGTTGAGGCCGTCAATGCCCATCACCATAATAAAACCAATCAACGTCAGCAACACCGGCAGAGCGGGTAAACCCACCGCCCGGTATCGCCTGAACAGAGTCAGGCCAACCAGCCCCAGTAACGCGCCCAAATAGATGCCCGTACAGCGGGCGCACAAGGGCAGGGGATGGCCGTCAATGTGAATGGTTCTGCCGGGAATTTGGTGGCAAATGGCGTAGCCCACCGCATGGGTTTTATCCAAAACCGTCACCGGGGGAAAAAGCAATAAAACGGCAATGATCAAAAACGAGATGATCACCATTAAGTGATGATAACGGCTAAAACGGGGTTCTGAGAGGCTTAATTCGTTAGACATAAATTTGTTCCAATTTGATTATTCCGGTAAGTATGGGTTAAAACCAGGAATAAGTCAAAATGATTCCCGGCTCTATCAATGAAGATTTGGGGGGCCGACTAAAACGCCGGTTGAACCAATGCACCTCAAGCCGGGATTCCGTAAGCCGTTGTTTGCCTGCGTGGGTTAGACCAACAACAAAAATTTGCCAAAGACCGGGCTTTAAGTTACCATCATTACTATTGGGTGTAATCAACATTATTACAAAAATATTTTGGGAGGAACAATGTTAAGCAAAAAGTTCTTCAAAGCTAAAAAAACCTGTAAAGTCACCTTCCAACTGCCAGAAGGCATTGAGGCCAAAGAGGTTGGTCTGGCCGGCGAGTTCAACAATTGGCAGCCTAGCGTCAACCCCCTCAAAAAAATGAAAGGGGTTTGGAAAACCACCCTGGAATTACCCCAGGGGCGAGAGTACCAATTCCGCTACTTTGTTAACGGCAGCGAATGGCACAACGACGAAGCCGCCGACAAATATGTGCCCAACAACGTTGATGGCGACAATTCGGTGGTAGTAACCTGACCCGGACAGGCCAAAACCAAATAAAAACCCGGTGTAATCCAAAGAATACCCGGAGAAACAGGGAGATTTTTGGTTGTTTCTCTATAAAACGTTGAGGTTTTTCCGGTCTCTCCGGGTAACAGATTTTTTGCTCATTGGCCAAAAATTCTATGGCCAGCGGCAAGATTTTTTTCAAAACCCCCAACGTCCTGTCGTAGTCGCAAACCAGGATTACCATAGGGCGTTTCTTTATTATTGACCCTGATAAGGGGCAGGTGTAATTTAGCGATGCGCATTGGCATTGACATTGGCGGCACCTTTACCGATTTTGTTTTATTTAACGACACAACGGGCACATTCCAAACCCACAAAATCCTCTCCACCCCGCACGACCCGGCTGAAGCGGTGTTGGCCCAAGTGGCCAATCGCCAACTGCTCCTGGGCAAAGTTGAAGAAGCGCCAACGGCCACGCGCCCGGCCAAAATCTCCATTGTGCACGGTTCTACCGTAGCCACCAACACCCTGCTGGAGCGTAAAGGGGCCATTACCGCCCTGATCACCACCGAAGGTTTCCGGGATTTGCTGGAGATTGGTCGCCAAAACCGGCCCGACATTTACGATTTGTTCAGCCGCCGCCTGCCCGCCCTGGTGCCGCCGGAATTGCGCTTTGAAGTGCCGGAGCGGGTTGACCATTGCGGCCATCCCATCCAGCCGCTTGATTTAACCGCGTTTGAAACCCTCATTGGACAATTGACCGCAGCCAGAGTTAGCTCTGTGGCCGTGAGTTTGCTTTTTTCCTTTTTATATCCAGAACACGAAAACACCATTGCCGCCCGCCTGCGCCAGGCCGGCTTTTTTGTTTCGGCTTCTAACGAGGTGCTGCCTGAGTTTAGAGAGTATGAACGCACCAGCACCACCGTGGTCAATGCCTACGTTTCGCCGGTAATGGACCGTTACCTGGCCCGGCTGGAACGCGAGAGCGGCGTTAGCGATTTCCGGGTAATGCAATCCAACGGCGGCAGCATTGGCCTGGCCCAGGCCCGCCGCGAGGCGGTGCGCTGTGTTCTTTCCGGCCCGGCGGGCGGCGTGGTGGGCGCCCGCTACGTGGCCGCTGCCGCCGGCTCTGAGCAATTGCTCACCTTTGACATGGGCGGCACCTCCACCGATGTTTCCCTCTGCACCGGCGACATTCAAATCACAACCGAGTCGGAAATTGGGGGCATGCCCATCCGCGTGCCGGTGATTGACATTAACACGGTCGGTTCCGGGGGCGGCTCCATTGCCTACGTGGACGCCGGCGGCGCGTTGCGCGTTGGCCCCCAGAGCGCCGGGGCCGACCCCGGCCCGGTTTGTTACGGCCGGGGCGGGCAGCAACCCACCGTCACCGACGCCAACCTGATTCTGGGCCGCCTCCCGGCCGATCATTTTCTGGGCGGCCACATGGCCCTAAACGTAGCCGCGGCCGAGGCAACGCTGCTTGAGTTGGCCCAAGCGGCCAAACTATCCCCTCGCCCTGGCCTGACTCTGGCCCAAACCGCCGCCCTGGGCGTGATTGACGTGGTCAACGCCCACATGGAGCGCGCCCTGCGCGTTATCTCGGTGCAGCGCGGGCACGACCCCCGCGACTTCACCCTGGTTTCTTTTGGCGGCGCCGGGGGGCTGCATGCCGCCACCCTGGCCCGGGGCTTGAATATTCCCCGGCTGCTGATTCCGCCCAACGCCGCTACCCTATCGGCTTTTGGCATGCTGGCAGCGGACGTGGTGAAAGATTATGTGCGCACGGTGATGCGGCCCGGCGATACTGCTTTTGACGAGGTCGAGGCGTTGCTGGCCCCGCTGGTGGCGCAAGGCCAGGCCGACATCATGGCCGAAGGTATCTCCCCGGCAAACATCGTCATTGAGCGGCGGCTGGACATGCGCTACCAGGGCCAATCTTACGAGTTGATGACGCCGCTGACGCCCGATTTTGTTGGCGATTTTCATGCCGCCCATGCCTACGCTTATGGCTATAGCGACTCCAGCATGCCGGTGGAAATTGTCAACGTGCGCGTCCGCGCCACCGGACACCTTTCGCCCCCTCCGTTGACGCCCTTTGCCTTAGGCCCAAGCGATCCCACACCGGCCCTGCTGGAACGCCGGCCGGTAGTGCTGGCCGGTGACGTGGCCGAGATTCCTTTTTTTGACGGCCAAAGGCTGCAACCGGGCTGCCAATTTTCCGGCCCGGCGGTGATCATCCACCCCGATACAACCATCTTTATTGAGGCGGGTGATGAAGCAGTTATGGATGAACACAAAAATTTAATCATCAACGTATTCCCCCAATATCCAGAAAACGGGTATCACCCAACAGGGGACAGAGCGTAATGCGCGATACGGCCCAACCCTGACGGTTGGCCGGCGTATGGCGCATTACAACCACCTTCCTCCGCACCCGCCTTAGCCGCAATACGCCTCGCGCGTTGCTCCATTAATTCAAAAGAAAAAGTTGCCATGAAAAAATATGATCCCATTCTGCTTGAAGTTTTTAAAAATCGTTTTGCTTCTATTGCCGAAGAAATGGGCATGGCGCTGCGGCGCACGGCTTACTCGCCCAACATCAAAGAACGGCTCGACTTCTCCTGCGCCCTATTTGACGCCCAGGGCCACATGATTGCCCAGGCCGCCCACATTCCGGTCCATCTGGGCGCAATGCCCGTTTCCGTGGCCGCCGCCATTGAGCGCGTGGATTTTGCCCCTGGCGACGTGGTGATGCTAAACGACCCTTTCCGCGGCGGCAGCCACCTGCCGGACATAACCATGATCACCCCCATCTTTCATTCTGACCTCGCCGCAAAAGAAACTGCCCTGGGTTTTGTGGCCAGCCGCGCCCACCATGCCGACGTGGGTGGCATGTCGCCCGGCTCTATGCCGCTATCGCAGGAGATTTTTCAAGAGGGCCTGGTTATTCCGCCGCTAAAGTTAATGGAAAAGGGGCAGGTCAACCACAGCCTGATGGAATTGCTGCTGGCCAACGTGCGCACGCCCGAAGAACGGGCGGGCGACCTGCGGGCGCAACTGGCGGCCAACCGTAAAGGCGTGAACCGCTTTATAGAAGTGGTCAACGTTTACGGCCGGGTTGAGGTGCAGCGTTATATGGCCGGTCTCCTGGAATATGCCGAACGGATGACCCGCCGGCTCATTGCCAACCTGCCGGATGGCCGGTATTATTTTGAGGATTTTTTGGACGGCGACGGCATTGAGCCGCAGCCGGTAAAGATTGCCGTAACCATCACCATCAAGGGCGATGAGGCGGAGGTGGATTTTAGCGGCAGCGCCGCGCAAGTAAAAGGAAGCGTGAATACAGTTTATGCGGTTACGTTGTCGGCGGTGTTGTATGTGTTTCGGGCGCTGATTGGGCTGGACATCCCGGCCAATAGCGGTTGCCTGGCCCCTTTGGCGGTGATTGCGCCGGAGGGAACGGTGGTCAATGCCCGGCCTCCGGCGGCGGTAGCCGGGGGAAATGTGGAGACTTCTCAGCGAATTGTTGACGTGCTCCTGGGGGCATTGGCCCAGGCCAGGCCGGAGCGAGTGCCGGCCGCGGCGCAAGGCACCATGAATAATTTAATGATCGGCGGCTGGGACCCGGAACGGAACCGGCCCTACACCTACTACGAAACCATTGGCGGGGGGATGGGGGCCGGATTAGAGTGGCCGGGGGCGGATGCTATTCAGTGCCACATGACCAATACGCTCAACACCCCCATTGAAGCGTTGGAATACGCCTACCCGTTCCGGGTGCGGCGTTACGAAATTAGGCGCGGCTCCGGGGGGGCGGGCCGGCAGCCGGGCGGCAACGGGTTGCGCCGGGAAGTGGAACTGCTGCACCCGGCCCAGATCACCCTGCTCACCGAACGGCGCGACTTGGCCCCTTACGGCTTAGCCGGCGGCAAAGCCGGCCGGCCGGGGCGCAACCTGCTTTTGCGCAACGGCCAGGTGTCAGCACTGCCCGGCAAAACCACGCTGGCGGGCAAAAGGGGAGATGTGTTGCGCATCGAAACGCCAGGCGGCGGCGGGTACGGCCAGCCGGAAACAGCAATTTAAAGGTAAGGAAAATATGGAAATAAAAATTCGCCCGGCCACGGTAGAGGATGCCCCGGCCATTGCCAAAATCTTGCGGGGGTTGGAGTGGCTGGCCCGTTTCCAGGCGGAACCGGCGGCCACTACCGAACAGCGTATCCGCAATTACCTCAAGCTTTATGTGGCCAACAACAGCCATTCGGCCTACGTGGCCGAAAAACTCGGGGGAGAGGTGGTGGGCTACACCACCGTGCATTGGCTGCCTTACTTACTCCTGCCCGGACCGGAAGGGTACGTATCCGAGTTATTCATCCCCGCACTTGAACGGGGCCGGGGCATTGGCACCAAATTGCTGGAGATGGTAAAACAAGAAGCCCAGGCGCGAGGCTGCTCCCGCTTGATGCTGCTCAATATGCGCAACCGGGAATCTTACCAACGAGGATTTTATAAAAAGCTGGGCTGGGAAGAGCGAGAAATAGCGGCCAATTTTGTGTTACACTTGGCCAAAGAGTAATGAAGACCCTGCCAGGTCGGAATTAGGAGTTAGGAATCAGGAATTAGAGATTAGGAATCTGAACATCTATAGCGGTTGGATCAGGGGGTTAGTCTCCTGTCTTAAACATACTATCCCGGTGAAGAAAAAATTTGCTTCATCGGGATAGTTTTTTCTCACAAAAGAGAGGTTTTGCCGTTTTTTGGTTGAGAATGAAAGCGGTAAATTTTACTCCCCCACTATCGGGATAGCCCATAAGTCCTAGTACCATTGTCCAAGATTAACCGGGCCAAAACTACCAAATTTTGGGGTTGTTTATCTCCCAATTTACCTGTATGCTTGTGGTGTGGTAGTGATTACTTGGAGTATGGTTGAGGAGTGAAGCCCATTATTAAAAAGCTGCTGCAACGAGCATCCCCAGGCCGGTTAATGACCGGCCATTTTATGAGCTAAAAAAACGGGATTTTTATGAATTGGGCATTTGTCATTGCAAAGAAAAACGGCGAAGCAGTCAAAGATTGCCGCAATCTCCGGCTCGCAAAGGGGGATTGCGTCGCTACTAATGACATAGATTGTCTTTGTAGGATTGAAGACCCTAAAGGTCTCTGAGACCTTTTTTAGGGTCTGGCTCCCTCGCAATGACCTGCACCAGTTAATTAATTTTTATTCTTTAGAGTTGTTCCTGAATAAGCAAAACCTACTAAATGCAGGGCTTTTATACGATCTTGGTGCCCTATATGTTGTGCAATTTCTTATT
>JAFGDY010000195.1 GCA_016931895.1 Anaerolineae bacterium | reverse complement strand
GATGACGATTTTGTCACCACCCAGGCCGAAGAACAAATTGCCGTGGCCACGCAATGGCAGTTAATGTGGTGGC
Source organism: Anaerolineae bacterium (assembly GCA_016931895.1). Lineage (NCBI taxonomy): Bacteria > Bacillati > Chloroflexota > Anaerolineae > Anaerolineae bacterium. The sequence goes on along the minus strand of JAFGDY010000195.1, from coordinate 8,397 downwards.
GGTATCGCAAACACCATCTGGCTATGGTGGGCGCTATTATCCTCATTCTCTTTTATAGCATCGTGTTGGTGGCGGATTTTTTGGCCTACGCCAATCCGGAGGCGACGGAAGCAGAGCGTTCCCTGGTGCCGCCGCAGTCAATCCAATGGTTTGACAATAGCCGGTTTAGCCCCTACGTGTATGGCTTTACCGGCATCCGCGACCCCAAAACCTTCAGGCGCGTGTATACGCTTGATCTCGAGAAAAAAATTCCGGTTAAGTTTTTTGCCGAAGGGTTTGAGTACAAGTGGTTTGGCATTATTCCCGGTAATATTCACTTGATTGGGACGGAAGGTGTTCCGGCAGAGGGAACGCTCTTTCTTTTGGGCACAGATTTACAAGGGCGTGATGTATGGTCACGCCTGATGTATGCCACGCGTACCTCGCTGGTCATCGGGCTGGTGAGCGTCGCCCTGAGCCTGATCCTGGGGGTGGTGCTGGGTGGTATTTCCGGTTACTATGGCGGCATCCTGGATGTCATCATCCAGCGTATCATCGAAATTCTACGCTCTATTCCCACCATTCCCTTGTGGATGGGCCTGACGGCGGCGTTACCCTCCAGTTGGACCGTCATGCAGGTCTACTTTGCCATCACCGTTATTATCTCCCTGCTGGGTTGGACCGAGCTGGGACGGGTGGTACGCGGACGGTTTCTCTCGCTGCGTGAGGAAGACTTTGTGATGGCCGCCCGCCTGTCCGGTTGCAGCCGGATGCGCATCATCCTCCGGCATATGGTGCCTTCATTTTGGAGTCATATCATTGCCGCTACCACGCTGGCCATTCCGGCCATGATCATTAGCGAAACAGCCCTGAGCTTTCTGGGGTTGGGCCTGCGTCCACCCGCCATTAGTTGGGGCGTATTATTGCAAGATGCGCAAAACGTCCAAGCTATCGCCATTTCCCCGTGGATGTTGCTGCCCGCCATTCCAGTTGTGGTGGCCGTTTTGGCCTTCAATTTTGTGGGTGATGGCTTACGCGACGCGGCTGACCCTTATGGATAAAATTGACATGGAAAACGAACCCAAAATATTACTATCGGTACAAAATCTCAAAACATATTTCTTTCAGGATGAAGGAACCGTCAGGGCGGTGGACGGCGCTACCTTTGACGTGTATGCCGGGAAAACCGTCGGCATTGTGGGTGAAAGCGGCTGCGGCAAAAGCGTAACGGCCCAATCTATCTTGCGTATTGTCGAAGAGCCGGGGCGCATTGTGGAAGGCAAGATCACGCTGAGTTCCGGCAATGGCACCGAAATTGACTTGACCGCGCTCCCTGCTAACAGTAAACAGATACGTGCTATTCGCGGAGGCGAAATCGGTTTGGTGTTTCAGGAGCCGATGACGTCGTTTAGCCCGGTGCATACGGTGGGTAACCAGCTTGTCGAAACGATTCAACTGCACTGCAGCGTGAATAAGCACGAAGCGAGGGAGCGAGCCATTGAGATACTCGGCCAGGTGGGTGTGCCCAAACCGGAACGCCGCATTGACGAATATGCCTTTGAGTTGAGCGGAGGGTTGCGGCAGCGAGCCATGATTGCCGTAGCCCTTTCGTGCGACCCCCGGTTGCTCATCGCTGACGAGCCAACCACCGCGCTCGATGTGACCACGCAGGCGCAGATTCTCGACCTGCTGCGTCAATTGCAGGAGCAGCGCGGCATGGCCATTATGATGATCACCCACAACCTGGGTGTGATTGCGGAAATGGCCGACTACGTGGTGGTGATGTACCTGGGGCGAGTGGTTGAAGAAGGCCCGGTGGACGATCTGTTCCATTCTCCCCAGCATCCGTACACCAAAGCACTTTTGCGCTCAATTCCCAGTATCGAGTCCACCCCTCGGACCAAACTGCCAACCATCAGCGGCTCCATTCCTCATCCTTATAATCGCCCGTCGGGTTGTCCTTTCTATCCGCGCTGTCCGGATTTTATGCCCGGCACCTGCGACCAGCAGGAACCGGAACTTTTGGCGATCAATGAACGGCAAAAAGTGAGCTGTTTTTTATTTCAAGAAGGTGAAGTTGAACGTGGATAATTCTAACGGTCAAGTGCTACTCGATGTTAAAAACTTGCGTAAGTTCTTCCCCATTCGGAGAGGGGTTTTACAAAGGGTGGTAGGGCACGTCCGGGCTGTAGATGATGTGACTTTTTACATCAACAAAGGTGAAACGCTCTCACTCGTGGGCGAAAGCGGCTGCGGCAAAACAACTACATCGCGCTGCATTTTGCGGGCCATTGACCCAACGGAGGGGCAAATATTCTTTCGCACCAATGGTGGCGAACCGATAGATGTGGCCGCCATGCCCGAAAGCAAGGTACAACACCTGCGCTCCCAAATGCAGATGATCTTTCAAGACCCTTTTTCTTCACTCAACCCGCGGATGACATTGCTTGATATTGTAGGCGAGCCGTTACTGGTGCATGGTGTAAAAAACCGCCAGCAACGGATGGAGCGTGTGGCCGAATTGCTGAATTTGGTGGGGTTGCGGCCGGAGTACATGCGGCGGTATCCGCACGCATTCAGCGGCGGGCAGCGCCAGCGGATTGGTATTGCCCGAGCGCTCGCGCTGAATCCGCAATTGATTGTGGCCGACGAGCCGGTTTCGGCGCTTGATGTTTCGGTGCAGGCGCAGATTCTTAACCTGATGCTGGAACTACAATCGCAATTGGGCCTGACCTATCTCTTTGTGGCGCACGATTTGAGTGTGGTTAAACACATCAGCGAGCGGGTGGCCGTGATGTATGTCGGCAAAATTGTCGAGATAGCGAAGACGGATGAACTCTTTTACCATCCCCGCCATCCTTACACCGAGGCGCTGATGTCGGCGGTGCCCAAGCCCGATCCCCGCCTGCGTTCGGAGCGCATTGTGCTGGAGGGCGAAGTAGCCGACCCGGCAAATCCGCCATCGGGTTGTTATTTCCATCCGCGCTGCCGTTACGCCACCGAGATATGCCGTACCAAAACGCCGGTGCAAGAGGAGATTTCGCCCCGCCATTATGTGAGTTGCCATCGAGCGAACGAAATTGAACTGCGCGGGGTGGTTGCTAAAAAAGGGTAGGGTTAACCCACCATGAAAATCAATACCGCCAAACAAAAATTGCTGCGGGGCGAGCCGGCCTTTGGCTATTCGGCTAAACTTGGCTCGCCGGTTGCGGCCGAGTTTCTTAGCCATAGCGGGATTGATTTTGTGATGCTTGACAGCCAGCATGGTGCCTGGGGACAAAATTTGCTAATGCAGAGCCTCATTGCTGTTTGCGCCGGCCCGGCGATGCCATTTGCCCGGGTAGCGTACAACAGTTTCACTCTGATTGGGCAGTTGCTTGACGCCGGGATATTGGGCCTCATCGTCCCTATGGTGGATACGGTTGAAGAGGCGAAAGCCGTTGTCTCTGCGTGTCGATATCCACCTGAAGGAGAGCGATCATTCGGTTGGGGGCACGCCCTGGCCTATGGCGACGATTACGCAGAGTGGATCACCGAGCAGCTTCTGGTGACGGTGCAAATTGAAAGTGTGCAAGCCGTAGAAAACGCCGAGGCAATCATGGCCGTGCCAGGCATTGACGGCTGCGTGGTGGGGCCGGCCGACCTGTCGCTTTCCATGGGGTTTCCGCCGCGCGAGGCCGCCAACCATCCAGAACATGCCGGCGCTCTAGAGGCTGTGGTGCAGGCTTGTCGCAACACCGGCAAAATCCCGGGTATTGACGTTGGCGCACCGGATACGGTGGTGAAACGGATTGAACAAGGGTTTCGCTTTATCGGTATGGGAAATGATGCCAAATTTGTAACCAACAGCGCCGCGGCCGGCTTGAAGTTGGCCCAACAGGCTGCCGCAAAATTGTGATGCGCGCATAGAGCAATAATTGGAGCAGTGAGCGGTGGCAACAAGTCGTATTATTCGTATCCCGTTTGCAGAGATGAAACAAGAATTCCAGCGGGTGCTGTTGAACGTGGGTTTTACAGCGGATCGGGCCGATCAGTTAGCCAACATCTTTGCCCAAAATAGCCTGGATGGCGTGGTTTCACACGGCTGGAACCGATTTCCTTTCTTTATTCAACAAATTGAACACGGGTCTTTAAATATCGAAGCGGAACCGGAACTTGTTGCGTCTTTTGGCGCGTGGGAACAATGGGACGGCAACCTTGGCCCCGGCCCACTCAATGCGCTGGCTGCTACCAATCGGGCGATGGAACTGGCCCGCGAACATGGCCTGGGTTGTGTGGGGCTACGTAATACCAATCACTGGATGCGCGCCGGTGCGTATGGCCAGGTGGCTGCCGAAGTCGGTTTTGTTTTGTTATGTTGGACCAACGCCACTGCGGTGATGCCGCCGTATGGCAGCCACGATATCCGGTTGGGCAACAATCCACTGGTGCTGGCCGTTCCCCGCCAGGAAGGCCCGGTGGTGCTTGACATGGCCATGACCCAGTTTTCTTTTGGCAAACTGGAAGTGGTCAGCCGCCGTGGTGAAAAACTGCCGGTGCCGGGTGGCTTTGACCAGGCTGGCCGGCCCACTCAGGATGCCACTGTGATTCTGGAATCCGGACGCCCCCTCCCCATCGGCTATTGGAAGGGTTCCGGGCTGGCTTTGTTGCTTGATATGACCGCCACGTTGATTACCGGCGGACTGGCCACCTACCAGATCAGGCAACGCGAAGCCGAATTTGGCATATCGCAAGTGTTTATTGCTTTTGACATTACCCAACCTGTCGGCGCGGCTTGGGTTGAGCAGGAAGTTCAAAATATCATCGCCGATTTGCATCAGGCCCAACCTGACGCATCCGCCGCCGAAGTATTGTTCCCCGGTGAGCGTGTCCTCAGAACCCGCCGGGAGAATCTGACCAACGGCATTCCGGTTGACGAAACCGTATGGCAAGAAATTTTGAATCTATAAGGCCGGTGGTTTGACGGTTTTATGGGCGGCCTTATCTATGGTTTGCGGACTTACCAGAACAATCCGCAGCAGGCGCTCAATTTTGCCGTGGCCGCATCTTGCCTGAAGCACACGATTTTTGGTGACTTCAATATGGTCGCCGTGGCGGAAGTTGAGAAACTGATGGGCGGTGATGCATCTGGCCGTGTCTCCCGCTAAATAAACAAAATAAACATATAACTAAAGAAAACCGGAGTAATCAAAAAATGGAAATTCGATATTCACGAGACCCGCAAAGTTTTACCAGGATGAACACCGCTGAAATCAGAGATGAATTTCTGGTGACTGATCTGTTTGTACCCGATGAAATCAAATTGGTCTATTTACACATTGACCGGATGATTGTGGGGGCAGCTACGCCCACAAAGCAACCCCTGCGCCTTGAAGGTGGCGCGGCTCTGAGGGCTGACTACTTTGCCGAGCGACGCGAGATTGGCGTTTTTAACATTGGTGATGAGGGTAGCATCACCGTTGATGGTCAAGCGTATGGCATGGCTCACCGGGATATGTTGTACATTGGCCGGGGCAGCCAGGCGATAACATTTTCGAGTGCTGATGCCAACCGTCCGGCCCGGTTTTATTTTGTCAGTCTTCCGGCCCACAAGGAATACCCGACGACCCACGTCGCCCTGGGCCAGGCCAACCGGCTCGATCTCGGTAGCAAAGAGGCGGCCAATGAGCGGACTATTTTCCAGTATATTCACGAAAATGGCGTGCCAAGCTGTCAACTGGTTATGGGCCTCACCGAATTGGTTTCTGGCAGTGTTTGGAATACAATGCCGGCCCATACCCACGAACGCCGGTCGGAAGTGTATCTGTATTTCAATTTGACCGGTGACAATGTGGTTTTTCACTTTATGGGCGATCCGCAGGAAACCAGGCACATCGTGGCCAGGGACGGGCAGGTGGCAATTTCTCCCAGTTGGTCAATCCACGCCGGGGCCGGGACCAGCAACTACTGTTTTGTATGGGCGATGGGTGGCGAGAATCAGGCCTTTAGCGATATGGATCTTGCCCCGCTGGCCAACATGGCCTAAAAAAACCTGATGCCCATGTCAGGCAGATGATTAAAGAGTGACTATGAAGACAATTCGGTGGGGCATTATTGGTTGCGGTGATGTAACCGAAGTCAAGAGCGGCCCCGGTTTTCAAAAAGCCAAAAATTCCAACCTGGTGGCCGTAATGCGGCGTAATGGCAACTTGGCCGCGGATTATGCCCGGCGGCATGGCGTGCCAAAGTGGTACGACAACGCCGAAGCCCTCATCCAGGACCCTGAAGTAGACGCCGTTTATGTTGCCACCCCACCGTATGCTCACAAAACGTACACCTTAAAGTGCGCCCAGGCAGGCAAGCCGGTTTACGTGGAAAAGCCGATGGCCATGAACTACGCCGAGTGCCAGGAGATGCTCAAAGCTTGCCGGTCGGCCGGGGTGCCGCTGTTTGTGGCTTACTACCGGCGCAGTTTGCCCCGGTTCTTAAAGGTAAAAGATCTACTTGACGCCGGAGCCATCGGCGAGGTGCGGGGCGTAACAACGGCCCTCTATCTGCCGGTACCGGACGAATTTGACTGGCACTATACCCCTGAGATTGGCGGCGGGGGGAAATTTGTGGATATGGGTTGTCACACGCTCGATTTTCTGGATTACGTTTTGGGGCCAATCCGGTCGGTAAAAGGGTTTGCCGGGAATTTGGGTGGCCATTACCCGGTTGAAGATATTGTCGCCGGCGCATTTGAATTTGAGTCGGGCGTGCAGGCGGTCGGCATTTGGAGTTTTACCACCTTTAACAATTTTGATCAAACTGAGATTATCGGCACTCAAGGTAAAATCAGTTTTTCTTCTTTTGATGCCGAACCGATTACGCTGACCACCATTAAAGGGGTAACTGAGTTTGCCATTGACAACCCCCTTCACGTCCACCAGCCGCTCACGCAGACGATTGTTGATGAGCTAAACGGCCTAGGCCATTGCCCCAGCACCGGCGAAAGTGGTGCTCGAACGAATTGGGTGATGGATCAACTATTAGAAGAATATAGAAAGCATAGAGATTAACGTTTGTCTCTCTGCTGAAACGTCCATTATGGGATTGAGCCTTTGTTCTAGAGGGCGACCGGACGTGCCGCCATTATTTTGGCTCACCCTGGCAGGTAAAAAATGTCACCAATAGATACATCCAACGAAGCGAATCTATCCCAGACGGTGCTAAAGGCACTGGACGTTTTAGAGTGTATCGCCTTGGCCAATCAGCCCTTGTCGGCGGCAAAGGTGGCAAAATTGTGCCATCTATCCCGTCCCACGGCGTACCGGCTCATCTGCACCCTGGCCACCCGCGGCTACGTGGCTCAAGAGGATGACACCCGTTATCGTCTGGGCATGCAAGTTTTGAGCCTGAGCCAAAATGTGCTGGAGTCTCTGGATCTGCCTGAGTTGGCCCGGCCCTACTTGCGCCATTTGAGCGATACAACTCATGAAACCGCCTACTTATCCATTTTAGACAACGACGAGATTCTCTATATTGGCAAAGCAGAAAGCTCCCAATCTGTCCGCACGCATGCCAAGCTTGGTTCGCGTAATTTGTTGCATTGCACGGCGATGGGCAAGGCTATTTTGGCTTTTTTGCCCCCGGCAGAACAAACGCAACTGCTGGAAGGGATAGAATTGATCAAGTTCACCAGGATGACCATTACCAACAAAACAGACCTGATTAAGGAATTGGCCAAAGTCCGCATGCAGAAATATGCGCTGGATAATGAAGAATGTGAAGAAGATATCCGCTGCGTGGGCGCTCCTGTCTTTGATCAAAACGGACGGCCTTTTGCCGCCATCAGCGTGTCGGGGCCGGCTTACCGGGTGACTGCCTCCAGAGTCAGGGAGCTGTCTTTATTAGTCATTGACACGGCTAATGCCATTTCCAGCCGTTTAGGCTACATCCCATAAAAATAACTCTTATTATAAACCGAGGTGTTGACATGACGATTTTAGATTCATTTAAACTCAATGGAAAAGTAGCGTTGGTTACCGGGGCCGGGCGCGGGTTGGGCCAGGCAATGGCAGTTGGCCTGGCCGAAGGTGGCGCAGACATTGCCGGCTTGGACATTGTTTCTGTTGAAGAAACACAAGGCCAGGTGGAAACGCTGGGGCGACGTTTTTTGCCGGTAACTTGCAACTTGCGCGACGCGACCGTGGCCCAATTAAATGAAGTGGTTGGGCAGGTAGTCCAGGAATTGGGCCGGCTGGATATTCTGGTCAATAATGCCGGCATCATCCGCCGGGCGCCGGCCCTGGAATTCAGCGAGGAGTATTGGGACGACGTTATCCAGATTAATCTCAAAGCGCTCTTTTTCCTGTCGCAGGCCGCCGGCAACGTGATGGCCCGGCAAGGGAGCGGCAAAATTATCAACGTGGCCTCAATGTTATCATTTCAAGGGGG
>JAFGDY010000194.1 GCA_016931895.1 Anaerolineae bacterium | reverse complement strand
TGGGCGAAAGCACCTGTATCTCCTGCGGCAGTTGCGTGCAGGTGTGCCCCACCGGCGCCTTGATTGACCGGATCAGTGCCTATCGCGGCCACGAGACGGATGTGGAAACCATCAAAACCACCTGCGCCGGATGCAGCGTTGGCTGCGGTGTAGAACTGAGCGTGCGCGACAATCATCTGCTGCGCATTAACGGCGATTGGGAGGCCCCGGTAAATGGCGGCGTATTGTGTGAAGTGGGCCGCTTCCTGCCGCTTGAGGACAACCGCGAGCGAATCCTAACCCCCCTGGTCCGCAAGAACGGCGCGTTGAAAGCGGCCACCTGGGACGAAGCCCTTAAAGTGGTGGCCGATAAACTAAAGCCGCTGGTCGGCAAAAACGGCTACAACGTGGCCGCCCTGGCCTCCACCCGCCTGCCCGTGGAAGGATTATACCAATTCAAGCAGCTCTTTGCCGATGGCTTGGGCAGCGAAATGGTCACCAGTATAGAAGAAGGCATCACCACCGCCTTGCCCGGAGCCATAGCCACGGAACTTGGCCGGCCGTTTGAGGGTAGCCTGGATGCGCTCAAAGAAGCGGACTGTGTGGTGGCCGTTGGGGTTGATTTGGTGGCCAATCACCAGGTGGCCGGCTTTTTTGTCAAACGTAATCTGGCCCAGGGCACTAAATTGATTTCTATTGCCCCCTTTGATAACGGCCTCCACCCATTGGCCGACTATGCGCTGCAACCCAAAGAAGGTAAAGACCTGGACCTGTTAGATGGCCTTAAAGCGGCGGTGAGTGGCTCCAACTCAGCCCTGGCCAAAGTGAGCCAGGTCACCGGTATCCCGGCCGATACCATCCAGGCCGTAGGCCAGGTGATCGCCGCAGCCCAAAAGCCTGTATTTGTTTTTGGCAAGGGCGTTACCCGCGCCGGCACTCCAGAATTAATGAAGGCTCTGCTTGACCTGGCCAAAGCCGCCGGCAATGAGGCGGTGGTCATTGGCATGAAGGGACAGGCCAATAGCCTGGCGGCATACCAGTATGGTCTGGATAAATTGTTTGATGCGGGCGGTCGCAAGGCCGTGTACCTGGCCCTGGGTGACGACAAACCCAGCCAGCGTTTGCTGAAACGCCTGGCCGGCGCGCCTTTTGTGATAGTGCAAGCCAGCTACATGTCGGAAGCGGTGGAACAGGCCGACGTGGTGTTGCCCACCGAAATGTGGGCCGAGCAAGAGGGCCATTACCTGAATCTGGATGGCCGCCTGCAAGCAGTCCGGCGGGGTTTGACCCCTCCCGACGAAGTGCGTTCTCACGTTGATATTTTAACCGCAATTGCGGCGGAGATGGGTCTCACGCTCAACCAAGATTGGCAGAACGAGCTAAAACAGCGCGTGTCTACCAGGGCCATTGAAGCGTAAAAAGAAAGGAAGTGTACTATGAGCAAACCCAAAGTCTCAAGCGATTGGCTGGCGGCGTGCGCCGGATGCCACATGTCGCTGCTTGATATTGACGACCGGATTGTGCAGGTAGCCCAACTGGTTGACATTCGGGCCACGCCCATTACCGATTTTAAAGAACCTGACGAGGACGGGGTGACGGTGGGGATTCTGACCGGGGCCGTTAATACAACCACCAATGAGGAAGTGGCCCAAAAAATGCGCTCTCGCTGCCAAATTTTGGTGGCCATAGGCGATTGCGCGGTGTTTGGCGGCGTGCCGGCCATGCGTAACTTTTTCAAAATAGAAGACGCGCTGCGCCGGGCCTACGTTGAAACCGAAAGCACCGACGCCGAAGGCAAAATCCCATCCAGCCCCGAACTGGGCAAACCAACCAAAGTGCGCGCGGTGAGTGAGGTAGTAAAGGTAGATGTGGCCATTCCCGGCTGCCCGCCCCACGCCGATGTGATTTTCCACGCCCTGGCCGAACTGGCCCAGGGTCGCATCCCGGAAATAAAAGACGATAAATTACATTGGGATTAAGGGGGAAATAATAATGCCAACTCAAAAAATAACCATTGAACCCGTCACCCGCATTGAAGGCCACGCCAAAGTGACCGTCCACATGTGCGAGGACGGCGCCGTTGACCGCGCCTACTTCCACGTTAACGAGTTTCGCGGCTTTGAGAAATTCTGCGAAGGCCGCATGTACTTTGAAATGCCCTCCATCACGCCCCGTATTTGTGGCATTTGCCCGGTCAGCCACCACCTGGCCTCGGCCAAGGTTGGCGACCAAATCCAGGGCACGCCGCCGCCTCGCCCGGCCTTTTTGCTGCGCGATTTGATGCACATGGGCCAGATGATCCAGAGCCACGGCATGCACTTTTTTGAACTGGCCGGGCCGGACCTGCTGCTGGGCTTTGACGCCGACCCGGCCGTGCGCAACGTGGTGGGCCTGATTGGGGCCAACCCCGACCTGGCCCTGAAGGCCGTGAATTTGCGCAAATACGGCCAGGAAATCATCCACACCCTGGGCGGGCGTAAAATCCATCCCAACTTTGCCGTGCCTGGGGGAGTCAACAAAGCCCTTACCCCGGCCGGCCGGGACAAGATTTTGCAGGGCCTTGACGAACAGATTGCCACCATCCAGGTTGGTTTGCAGATCATAAAAGACTGGGCGGCCAAGAATCAGGAAGACATTGGCAAATTTGCCGTGTTCTCTTCCGGCTACTTTGGCCTGGTCACCGATAAAGGCAACCTGGAACTTTACGATGGCCAATGCAAATTGATTGACGCGCTGGGCAAACCGTTAGAGCAATTTGACGGCCCGGATTACCTGAACTACATCCGCGAACACGTTGAAGATTGGTCTTATCTCAAGTTCCCCTATTACAAAAAAATGGGCTGGCCTGACGGCACATATCGCGTGGGGCCGCTGGGCCGGCTGAATGTGGCTAAAGCCATTGACACGCCCCTGGCCAATGAGGAACTCAAAACATTCAAGGCCCTGAACAACGGCAAGCCGGTGGAGAACACTCTCTACTACCACTATGCCCGTTTAATTGAATGTCTCTTTGCTGCCGAGCGGGTTCAGGTGTTGCTGGATGACCCCGACATTTTGGGCAAAGACATTCTCAACACCCGCAAGCAGTGGCAGGGGGAAGGCGTGGGGGTGATTGAAGCGCCGCGCGGCACCCTGTTCCATCACTATTGGGCCAACAAAAACGGCCAGTTGCAGCGGGTCAACCTGATTGTGTCTACCGGCCACAACAACTGGGCCATGAGCCAGGCCGTGGACAGCGTGGCGAAAACCTATGTAAAAGGCCCGGATGTGCAGGAAGGCATGCTCAACCGCGTTGAGGCCGCCATCCGCGCCTACGACCCCTGCCTTTCCTGCTCCACCCACGCGCTCGGCCAAATGCCGATTGTGCTGGACATTGTGGACGCCGCCGGTCGGGTAATAAAAACCTTGCGCCGGGATGGACGGTAGATAATTTTTTGGCAAAATCAAAGAGCGGTGTCAATTTTTTGACGCCGCTTTTTCATTGGTGAAGACCGGGTCTATTGTGAATGATGGTTTTTTGTGCTAAGATACTACCAATCATATTTTTCAAAACAGGAATTTGTCCTATGTACTATACCTCGCAAGACATCCTTAAAATCATTCGGCTGGCCCGTGAAAAAGGCCAAACGCCCAATCTGAGCCAAAAAGACCTGACCGGGGTGAGTCTGTACAAAGCTGATCTCAGCGGTGTTGATTTTAGCGAGTCAAACTTGCGGGCCACCTCTTTAGGGCAGGCTAATCTCAGTAACGCCATCTTACACAAAACTCAACTTAGCCAGGTTGATTTATCCGGCGCCAACTTAAAGGGGGCAAACTTAAGCCGGGCTAATCTGTTTTTGGCGACCCTCATTGACGCCGACCTTCAGGGAGCCGACCTGCGGGGGGCGGAACTGGGCGGAGCCAACCTGACCAACGCAAACCTGGAGCAGGCCAAACTCCAGCATGCGCGTTGGGATTCTTATACCCGCTGGCCCCTCGATTTTGATCCGGCCAAGGCGGCGACAGCTTGAAGCTTATGTCCAAAATCCTCATCATCGGCTACGGCAACCCCAACCGGGAAGACGATGGCGTGGCCTGGCATATTTTGCAAAAGCTGGCGGCGCATTTTAACGTGCCCCTTGTTCCTGCCTTGGCTCCCGATGAATTCGACCCTGACCGTTATCCCCATTTGGTCTTTGAACTCCAACTCATGCCCGAAATGTCGGAGGGAATAGCCGGGTATGATTACGTTTGTTTTGTTGACGCCCATACCGGCGCGTATCCAGAAGAGGTGCGGGTTGCCGCCCTCAATCCCACCTTCCAAACCTCGCCCTTTACCCACCATTTAACCCCGGAGAGTTGTTTGACCCTGGCCGAAGCCCTCTATGGCCGCGCGCCAGAAAGTTTAATGGTCTCGGTGCGGGGTTATTCCTTTGGCTATAAAACTGAACTCTCTTCCCCAACCGCCACCCTGGCTAACAAAGCCGTGACCCGCATCATTAACTGGGTGGAGGAAAAAAGCGCATTTTCAACCTCAACCTGAGAAAAAATCCGGTTTTTGTGATATAATAGAGCAGCAGAAATCTTAAAAATATCTTTCTATAAAGAGGGGAACAACAATGGTTACAGTCAAACAACTCTTAAAGTCCAAAGACTCTACCGAAGTTTGGTCTGCGGCTCCTGAAACCTCGGTGTTTGACGCGCTCAGACTGATGAGCGAAAAAAACGTGGGCGCTTTGCCGGTGGTTGAAGGGACAAAACTGGTGGGCGTTATTTCGGAACGGGATTATGCCCGGAAAGTGGTGCTGATGGGCAAATCTTCCTTGAATACGCCGGTGAGCGAAATCATGACGCCGCGAGTATATTGTGTGCACCCCGCCCAAAAAATGGCCGAATGTATGCAATTGATGACCGAAAAGCGCGTGCGTCACTTGCCCGTGTTGGATGACGAGCAGTTGGTTGGCATTATCTCCATTGGCGACGTGCTCAAAGAAATCATCTCCGAGCAAGAAACTTATATCAAAGATTTGGAGAATTACATTGATGGCCGGGGATACGGCCAATAGAGGGGGAGTTTTTAAGGGCAGGCCGGGGTCTTGTGAACCCATTTTCAAAGAAAGCGTGAAATTTGTCACTATAAAATTTTGTAATATAATTGGCCTCAGATTCACTGTTGAAATACGGCCGGGAAAAATAAGCGGGGCTATGTGCTTTAGCCCCTTCACCGCAAAGATGCCAAAGTCACCAACTTAAAGGAGGCTTTCAAAAGTTACATCTTTGCGGTTTTGTTTTTAAATTTTTGTGACATGCATCACATTTTTGTGACATATATCACAATTATTAGTGACAAATGGCCCTACTAAAAAGAAGAAATTCTATGGTATAGTTCTCTCCTGAAATCATTGTTTTTTTGTAACTGCTCAAGCATGTCATTTCGACCAAAGGGAGAAATCTTCTTAAAGCCGTACCTGGAGAAGGGGATTTCTCGGCCTCTGACCTCGAAATGACATAGGGCTGAGTAGTAACGTTTTTTCTTTTTTTAATTTAGTTTGTGATATTAGTCACAAAACTAATGGTCACAAAACTAATGGTCACAAAACTAATGGTCACAAAACTAATGGTCACAAAATTGACCGGATGTCAAAAAAATGTATTTGAGTTTGAATAGAAGCTAGAACATAAGGAGCCGCTTATGCTTGCGACAAAAGAGAAAAAATCAACCCCTGCTATTGAGCATCCCAGCGGTGATGCTCGATTTAAATTGGTAGACCGCGCCTTGAAGCGATTGCATTTTCAACAAGACGCGCTGATTGAGGTGTTGCACGTGGCCCAGGAGTCGTTTGGTTATCTGGACGAGGGGCTGTTGATTTACGTGGCGCGCCAGTTAAAATTGCCTCCCAGTTGGGTATTTGGGGTAGCCACCTTTTATCACTTTTTTTCGCTGGAACCCAAAGGAGAGCATCAGTGCATTGTGTGTATGGGCACTGCCTGTTATGTAAAGGGTGCAGGCGATATTGTGGCCTGTTTGGAGAAGGAGTACAACCTCAAAGCCGGTGAAACAACCGCCGATGGTAAGTTCAGCCTCACCGAAGCCCGCTGCCTGGGCAGTTGCGGCTTGGCCCCCATTTTAATCCTGGATAACCAAACTCTGGGCAAAGAAACCCCCGCTTCTGCCGCCGCCAGGGTGCGAGAAGCATTGCAAGGGCAAGCCGGAAAAAACGGTCGTGGGGCCAGGCCCAAAGTAGCGGCAGATGAGGAAGAATTTGCGGAAGGGGAGACATTATGAACAGGGTTGAATTACAAGAATTGGCCGAAAAAGTTGGCGCGCGCCAGCAAAAGCTTCGCTGCCGGTTGTTGTGCTGCGGCAGCACTCCCTGTTTGTCATCAGGGGGAGGCAAGGTGCAGGAAGTATTGACAGAGACCTTGTTGGAGAAGGGCCTTAAGGCCGAGGTGTCCGTAGTGAATACCGGTTGTATGGGGCCGTGCAGTCGCGGGCCTTTGGTTACGGTGCAAAGGCTAGGCGCGGCAGAGGTGACCTACCAGAACGTTACCCCTGAACTGGCTAAAGAAATTGTGGAAAAACACGTGGCCGCCGAAACGCCGGCCGTATTGCCGGAGCACGTATTGCCCGGCGATCATCCCTTTTTTGCCAAGCAGCAAAAGGTGGTGCTTTCTAACAGCGGCCAGATTGATCCGGAGTTGCTGGAAGATTACGTGGTGCGCGGCGGTTATATGGCCCTGGGAAATGCCTTGCGGGATATGACGCCCGAAGAAGTATGCCAGGAAATTACTCGCAGCGGCTTGCGTGGACGCGGCGGGGCCGGGTATCCCACCGGCCTGAAATGGGACCTGGTGCGCAAAGCCCATGGCGATGCAAAGTATGTGGTAGCCAATGGTGATGAGGGCGACCCCGGCGCGTATATGGACCGCACCCTGATGGAATCGGACCCGCACCGCATTTTGGAAGGGATGGCCATTGCCGGTTACGCGGTGGGGGCCAGTCAAGGGTATGTTTATGTGCGCGGCGAATATCCCATTGCGGCCCAACGTTTGGAAAAAGCCATTCGCACCGCCGAGCGGCGGGGTTTGCTGGGCAGCCGGGTAATGGACAGTAACTTTAGCTTCCGCATTGACATCCGCATTGGCGCGGGCGCGTTTGTGTGCGGCGAAGAAACCGCCCTTATCGCCTCGATTATGGGCAAACGCGGCCAGCCCGAACCCCGCCCGCCTTATCCGTCGGAAAGTGGATTGTGGGGCAAACCAACCTTGCTGAACAATGTGGAAACTTACGGCAACATTGCCCCCATCATTGCCAACGGCGCCGAGTGGTACAGCGGCATTGGCACCGAAAAAAGCAAAGGCACCAAAATTTTTGCCCTGGCCGGCGCGCTGGAAACCACGGGCCTGATTGAAGTGCCTATGGGCATCACCCTGCGGGAGATTGTGTACGACATTGCCGGCGGCATTCCCGATGGCCGCGATTTTAAAGCGGCGCAAACCGGCGGTCCCAGCGGCGGTTGTATTCCGGCCTCGCACCTGGATATCCCGGTGGATTACGAGAGCTTAAAAGCTTTAGGTTCCATGATGGGCTCCGGCGGTTTGATTGTGCTGGATGATACCAACTGCATGCCCGATGTGGTGAAGTATTTTTTGGAATTCTGTATGGACGAAAGCTGCGGTAAGTGTATTCCCTGCCGGGTGGGCACGGTGGAAATGCATAACATTTTAAAGCGCATCACCAACGGTAGCGCCACCGAAAAAGACCTGGCCACTCTGGAAGAACTCTGCACCATGGTGCGCGATACCAGCCTGTGCGGCCTGGGTCAAGGCGCGCCCAGCCCCATTGTTAGCACTTTGCGTTTTTTCCGCGATGAGTATGAGGCGCACATTAAAGAGCATCGCTGCCCGGCCGGAGTTTGCGAAATGACCGAAGTGCCGGTCCTGGAATTGACTGAAGAACTATACCGCCGCGCGGGTGAAATTGAAACTGCCCAGGAGGTGAACTAATGGCTGTTGTAACCTTTACCTTAAATGGCGAACTGGTAAGCGCCGGCGATGAACAATCATTATTGGAAGTTATCCGTGAGCAAGGGATTGAAATTCCTACCCTTTGCCACATGGATGGTTTGAGCGAGCGCGGCGCGTGCCGCCTATGCCTGGTTGAGGTGGCGGGCATTCCCAAATTGCTGGCTGCCTGCACCACCAAACCACAGGAAGGCATGGTGGTGCAAACCCACACCGAAAGATTGGTTAAATATCGCCAAATGATCATTGAGTTATTAATGGCCGAACGCAACCACGTGTGCGCAGTGTGCGTGATGAACGGCAACTGCGAGTTGCAATATCAGGCGGCCAAATTGGGTGTTGACCACGTTCGCTACGACTATCTTAATCCCAACCTGCCGGTGGATAACAGCCACGAGCGTTACGGCCTGGACCACAATCGCTGCATTTTGTGCCTGCGCTGCGTGCGGGTATGCGATGAAGTGGAGGGCGCGCACACCAAAGACGTGATGGGGCGCGGCGTAAACAGCATGATCGTGAATGATATGAACCAGCCGTGGGGACGCAGTATTAGCTGCACCAGTTGCGGCAAGTGTGTGCAAATTTGCCCCACCGGCGCCTTATTTACCAAAGGCTCCTCTGTGGCTGAAATGGAAAAACGGTACGACTTTTTGGAGTGGATTGTCAGGGGCCGGGAGAAGAACGAATGGACGTGGTAAACCCACTGAACTATGACGAGCCAAGTAGAGGAGTAAAACAATGAGTGGAAAAAAACAGAAAAAAATAAGGCTGGCGACAGCTTGGTTGGGGGGCTGCTCCGGCTGCCATATGAGTTTTTTAGACCTGGATGAGCGCCTGCTTGACCTGGCTGAAGCCGTGGACCTGGTTTACAGCCCCATTGCCGATGCCAAAGAATTTCCCCAGGATGTGGATGTGACCCTGGTGGAAGGCGCTGTAGCCAATGTGGACCATCTTGAATTGGCCCAGAAAATCCGTGAGCGCAGCAAAATAGTGGTCAGTTTTGGCGATTGCGCCATTACCGGCAACGTGACCAGCTTGCGCAACTACTTGCCGCTGGACGACTTGCTGACCAAGGTTTACCACGAAGGCCCAGGCAGCGCGCCGCGCGGTTTGGCCGAAGATCGGGTGATGCCCGCCCTCATTCCGCGCGTGCTGCCCTTGCACCAGGTTATTGAGGTGGACGCCTACATCCCCGGCTGCCCGCCCGACCCTGACCGGATTTGGGAAGCGGTGCAGATGTTGCTGGCCGGTAAGCCGGTGGAGTTATCTGAAGAAATGCGCTATTTTGGATAGGAGAACAACAATGGGCAAAATGGTAACCATTGACCCGGTGACCCGGATTGAGGGTCACGCAAAAATTACGCTTTATCTGGATGAAAAAGGCCAAGTGGCCGATGCCCGTTTTCACGTGGTTGAGTTTAGAGGGTTTGAAAAATTTTGCGAGGGCCGCACAGTTTGGGAAATGCCCGGCATTACGGCCCGTGTGTGTGGTATTTGCCCGGTGAGCCACCTGATGGCTTCGGCCAAAGCGGGCGACGCTATTTTAGGCGTGCGGATTTCATCATCGGCGGAGAAGCTGCGCCGTTTGATGAATTGGGGCCAGATTGTGCAGAGTCACGCCTTGAGCTTTTTTCACTTGAGCGCGCCCGACCTGCTGCTGGGCATGGAGAGCGAACCGGTCACCCGTAACGTGATGGGCTTGATCCAACAGTATCCCGATATTGCCCGCCAGGGCATCCGCCTGCGCGGCTTTGGCCAGGAAGTTATCCGGCTGCTGGGCGGCAAGAGTATTCACCCGGCCTGGGCTGTTCCCGGCGGCGTGCGCCAGGCCCTCACGGAGGAAAATCGGGATAAGATCCGCGCCGGGCTGGGCGAAGCTTTTGACACCATTAACATGGCCCTGAACCTGTTCAAGGATGCCGCCGAAAACTTTGGCCCGGAAATTGAGGCGTATGGCAATTTCCCCAGCCTGTTCATGGGGCTGGTGACGCCCGACGGCGGTTTGGAACATTACGATGGCGTACTGCGTTTGATGGACAGCGATGGCCGCATTATTGAAGATGAGGTAGACCCCGCCAATTACCACCACCTCATTGCCGAGGCTGTGGAGCCCTGGACTTATTTGAAGTTCCCGTATTACAAACGTTATGGTTTTGGCGAGGAAGGCATGTACCGTGTTGGCCCGCTGGCCCGCGTGAATGTCTGTGACTATGCCGGCACCCCCCGCGCGGACCGCGAGCTGCGCCAATTCCGGCGCCTGGGCGAACAGGGCAAGCCGGTATTGAGCAGTTTTCATTATCACTACGCGCGGCTTATTGAAATTCTTTTTTCGCTGGAAAAAATTGAGGAAATACTGGACGACGCCGATTTAAGGGGCAACCATATTCGCAGCAAGGCCGGGGTGAACAACCTGACCGGCGTGGGAGTAAGCGAAGCCCCTCGCGGCACGCTTTTCCACGAGTATCACGTGGATGAAGATGGGGTGCTGCAAAAGGTCAATCTGATCATTGCTACCGGCCAGAACAACATGGCCATGAACAAAACGGTCAAGCAGATTGCCCAGGCTTACGTGAACGGCAGCGGCTTGACCGAAGGTATTATGAACCGCATTGAACACGGCATCCGCGTGTTTGACCCCTGCCTGAGCTGCTCAACTCACGCCCTAGGCCAGATGCCGCTGCACCTGCAACTGGTGGGGCCGGACGGCGAAGTGGTGGCAGAGCGGAAAAGGGGGTAGGATTTGGGGCTAAGGATGTGTTCCGTAGATTAAAGTTGTGGCAAAATCAGCTTGGCCATGTTGCCCTGAACGGCCAACGGGAGCGAAGAATCCCCTTTTTAAGCAACAATCAATGTAGGAGATTCTTCGCTCCGTTTATTACACTGAGCTACGCCGAGACCATGTCATTTCGACCGTCAGGGAGAAATCCCTGCGGAGGTCGGTTCAAATTCAAGGTTGATTGGCAAACCCGACCCGCCTTACTTGCCTGACACCATACCTCTATAAAGACGGTTTCAGGGATTTCTCGTCGCAAGCTCCTCGAAATGACATGAAGCGGCTCTCACTTTGGGCAACAATATCTTTCTTGGGCTTTAAATGATCAACCCCACCGCCAGCAGCATTCCGTAAATCAACTCCATGCGGGCCGTTCCGGCCAGGGCCACATTAAGGGCGCGCCCTTTTTTGCGCAAAATTTGCCGCCATAAGGAGATGGCCAGAGGGATAGAGAGCCAGCTTAACAAAACCCCCGCCCCGGCTGCGCCAAACCACCACATCAATGGCGGCGTGGCGTAACTGCCCAGCAGTAAAAACAAGTATTCCCCCTGCGTGCCCCGCACCCCCAGGCGCACGGCCAGGGTTTTTTTGCCCACCGCCCGGTCGGTCTCAATATCACGCAGGTTGTTGACCACCAAAATGGCAGTGGTCAACAACCCCATGGGCACGGCGGCCCACACCGCAGCCGGGCCAACCGTGCCCGCCTGCACGTAATACGTGCCGCACACGGCCACCAGGCCAAAAAAGATAAAAACAAAGAGGTCGCCCAGGCCCCGGTATCCCAGGGGAAACGGCCCGCCCGTGTAGGCAATGGCCGCCAGGATGGAAAGCGCGCCAATAACCACAATGGGCCAGCCGCCTACCCGGATCAGGTATAAACCGGCTAACGCGGCCAGGCCAAACGTAAACCACATCCCTAACAACACCTGGCGGGGGGTTAATAAACCGGCCTGGGTAACCCGCATGGGGCCAAGGCGGGCGGTGGTGTCGGCTCCTTTTGTAAAGTCAAATACATCATTGGCCAGGTTAGCCCCAATTTGGAGAAATAACGCGCCCAGCAGGGCGGCCAGGGCGGGCCACAGGCTAAACGCCTGCTCGGCCACGGCTACGGCTGTGCCTACCACAACAGGGGCGGCGGCGGCAGGCAAGGTTTTGGGCCGGGCGGCCAGGAGCCAGACGTGGATTTTGGATAGAGCTTGAGCCGCCATCTTACCGCTTCCAGCTAATCCTTTCCTCGGTCCAACCCCGGCTGGCATACACATCTGTACCGATCAACCCATCAGGAGAACCTTCTATGGAAAAGAGTTGGCGCTGGTCTTGCCCATTGGGCCGCATGGCCCACACGGCCCAAGCCCCGCCGCGATCGCTGACAAAGGCCAACACCTGTCCATCGGGCGACCACGCGGGCAAGCCGTCGTTAGCGGGGTCATCGGTGAGGCGCTGTAAACCGGAGCCATCGCTATTGACCAGGTAAATCTCCCAATTTTCATCTCGATTAGACATAAAGGCGATTTTACTGCCATCGGGAGACAAAGCCGGGGCCGTATCTTTATCCGTGTCGGTTACAGGTTGCAGGTTGTCAAAAGCAAGCGAGGCAAGATGCAGGCCAACCGGCGTATTGCCCCAACCTTTGAACACCAACTGCCCGTTTGGGCCAAGGGTGGGGTATTCGCCCTCGCCAATGATCACGCCCTGACCGAGTTCTTCAAAACTGCCCATCCTGATCAGTTGAGAGCGACGGTCCCCGGAACGGCGCGACAGCAAAACCAGTTGGCTGCCGTCGGGACTCCAGCTGGGGAGTTGGTCTTCAATAAAATTGGTCGTTTGCTTTAAATTAGCCCCGGAAACATCCATGGTCATCAAACCCCGCGCGTCAAGCTGCCAGGAGTGAAAGGCAATGCGGTTGCCATCGGGGCTAAAGGCCGGCTGGCTGGAGTGCGCGCGGAAAAATTGGGTGCCGGAGCCATCGGCCTGGCCCAGGTAAAGGTCATAGTCGGTGCCGTTAAAAACCGGATAAGCAATGGTCCCCACCAGGGAAGCAGCGGGAATACCTTGCGGTTGGACAATTTCGGTGATGGTGGTGGGGGTAAGCGTAGGAGTGGCGCTGGGTTCGGGTGTGGGCGTATCGGTTTCAATAATTGTATCCTGCGCTCCCGCCGCATCGCCAAGCGGCACAATCGTCTGCACTACCAGGGTCGGGGTGCTGGTGGGGGGGGCAGTGGTGGCAGCAGGCAAGAGGGCCTCAACCGGCGTGCCCATAGATTTTTCTTCGGCCATCACCACGGGGGCCGGGGTGGGGGTTTGAGGGCCAAACGGGCCAAACAAAAACCAGGCCGCACCCACCAAAATGAGCAGAACAATCACCAAACCCACGGCGGCCAACCACCACGGCGAAATCTCTGCCGGTTTGGCCGGCGCTTTGGCTCCAACCGGAGCTTGATCTTTGAGAGCCTGCCGCATCTCTGCTGCCGCTTGATAACGCTGGTTGGGGTGAATCTCCATAGCCCGCAAAATAACCAACTCGGTATTTTCTGAAATTTGGGGATTAAGCTGGCGCGGGGGAACCAAAACTTCCGGCCTGAGCAAACGTTGGTGCACGTCCGGCGGGTACAGGTTGGTCAACAAATGGTACAAAGATGCGCCCAGGGCATAAATGTCGGAGCGGGGGTCGGTATGTTCCTCGCTGCTGGCAAATTGTTCCAGGGGGGCATAAGCCGGGGTGCCCAGGCCGCGCAGTTCCACCTTTGTTTCGGGGCTGCTGGCATCAAATAGTTTGACCAGGCCAAAGTCAACCAGTTTGACCCGTCCCTGGAGATTTAAACGCATATTGGCCGGTTTGATGTCGCGGTGCACAATTGGCTGGGGGCGCTGGTTGTGCAAATAGGTCAGGGCGTCTAACACCTGGTCGGCCCAATCCAGCACCGACTCTTCCGGTAAGGGCTGCTGGGCGCGTTGCAGCATGCTGTTCAGGTCTTCGCCCTCTACGTAGTCCATCACCAGGTATTCGCGGTTATTGTTTGCCGTGACAAAATAATCAGACACTTTGGGCAGGCCGGGATGGTCCAGCCGGGCCAAAACACGGGCTTCGGCCAGGAATTGTTCGCGTAGGCGGGCCAGCACTTCCGGGCCGTCGTCGGCGTTGGGCCGGTTTTCTTTGATGGCGCAACGCCGTCCGGCCAGGCGTTGGTCTTCGGCCAGGTACACGGCCCCCATTGCGCCAAAGCCAAGCACGCTCACCACTTGATAGCGATCTGACAAGACCGCCTGCTGGCCCAACAACCCATACAACGGCGAGGGGCAATTGCTACAGGTTTTGGCCTCGTCGGGGTTATCAAAGCTGCAGTTGGGACACATTTGGGACATGGCTGGTTACTCCCCCATAGTTAAATTGTGCGTGGAAATTATGATGGGGTGAGGCGTAAAATGTGATACGTAACTTTGGCCCCATTCCTTCAACAGCAATCATACTGACTTTAGGCTAAAACGGCAAGTAGGCTTAAGGCCATTGTTGCTCACCCATCACCCCCAGGCCAATCCCCACCAGCAACAGGACAAAACCAAGTAACTGGATTGGGGCAAAGGTTTCGCCAAAGAGAAAATAGGCAAAAATGGCCGAACCGATGGGTTCACCCAGAATGGCTAAGGCCACAAAGGTGGTAGAGAGATGAGCCAGCGCCCAATTGAAAGAGGTGTGCCCCAACAGTTGGGGGCCAATCGCCAGCAACAAGATCCAGAAATAAGCCAGCCAGGGATAACCAAACAGGCTCAAACCGGCCCAGGCGGTAACAATGATGATCACAACCATTGCCGCCGTATAGGCCAGCCAGGCGTAGGCCAGCGTAGATAGGCGCACGCGCAAACCGCGCCCCACCAGAAAATAAGCGGAGCCGGTCATCGCCCCTAGCAGGGCCAGGATGTCTCCGCCCAAAGCTCTATCGGCCCGGCCTGCCGGGGCAACGAGATTTTGCCAAGAGAATTGAAACGAGTTTGTTTCCGGTTGAACAACCAGCACGCCGCCGTCGCTAAAGGCAATGAGGACGCTGCCGGCAATGGCGGCAATGACCCCGCTGATGGTCTGGCCCGAGGGGCGCTCGCCGTACAGGAAGAAGGCGGCCAGGGCAATCCAGAGCGGATTGGTGGATACCAACGCGGCGGATGAGGCCACCGAGGTGAACTCCAGCGAGTAAATCCAGGTGGCCAGATGGGCGGCCAGGAAAACTCCGGCGGCTGCGCCCCACAAAACGTCTTTCCGGCGCAAGCCGCGCAATTCATAGCTCCGCCGTTGCCAGGCCAGCGGGGTTAAAATGAGGGCGGCAAAAATCAGCCGCCAACTGGTGACCACTAACGACGGCGCACCGCTTGCCTGAGCCAGCCGCACCAAAATAGAGGAGGTGGCGGCTATGGACACCCCAAACAGCAGCACCAGATAGGGGAATACACGCTGACGAGTCAAACGATGCCTCAAAACGACTGGTGTTCGGTGCGGGCGATGATTTCCTCCTGCAAGGCCGGGGTAAGATCGCAGAAGTAATCGCTATAACCGGCCACACGCACAATCAAATCGCGGTACTGTTCAGGATGTTGTTGGGCGGCGCGCAGAGTAGCGGCATCCACCACGTTAAACTGGAGGTGATGGCCGTCCAATTTGAAATAGGTGCGCACCAGGTGCACCAGTTTGTCCAGGCCCTCGTCATCCTTGAGCAGGTGGGGCGTGAATTTTTGGTTAAGCAACGTGCCGCCGGTGCGAGTGTGGTCCATCTTGGCCGCCGATTTGATCACTGCCGTTGGCCCATGCCGGTCGGCGCCCTGCACCGGCGAAATCCCCTCAGAAAGCGGGGTATTGGCCCGGCGACCATCGGGGGTGGCGCCAGTGACCGAACCAAAGTAAACGTGCACCGTGGTGGGCAAAAGGTTGATGTGGTAGGTGCCACCTTTGGTGTTGGGCCGGCCGTCAACGGCCTGGAAATAGGCTTCAAACAGGGGCACCATCACGGCGTCGGCGTAATCGTCGTCGTTGCCAAATTTGGGAGTTTTGTTCAAGAGCATCTGGCGAACTCTTTCGTGACCCTGAAAGTTGTCCTGAAGCGCAGTCAACAGTTCGGCCATGGGCAAAGTTTTTTGATCAAAAACATGATACTTGATGGCCGCCATCGCGTCGGTGAGGGTGCCCAGGCCAACGCCCTGGATGTAGCTGGTGTTGTAGCGAGCGCCGCCATCGTGATAATCTTTGCCCCTGGCAATACAATCATCAATCAACAGGGATAGGAAGGGGGCAGGGATGTGGTTGGCGTATAGCCGCTCGATGACGTTGTTGCCGCGGATTTTGAGGTCAAGAAAATAGTTGAGCTGTTTTTGATAGGCCGCAAAAAATTGGTCAAAGGTATCAAATTGAGCGGGGTCGCCGGTGGCCGGGCCAAGCTGGCGGCTTGTTTGAGAGTCAACCCCATTGTGCAGGGTTATTTCCAACACCTTGGGCAGGTTAAAATAGCCGGTGAGATTATAATTTTCCTTGCCAAACGCGCCGGTTTCCACGCAGCCGCTGGTGCCGCCGGCGCGGGCATCGGCCACCGACTTGCCTTGCCGGATCAACTCCTGCACCACCACGTCGCAGTTGAAGAGGGAAGGTTGGCCAAAGCCGGTGCGGATGATTTTGGCAGCCCGTTTGATAAACCGATCCGGATTCTTTTTGCTCAATTGCACCGAGGAACTGGGCTGTAGCAGGCGCATTTCCTCAATGACGTCCAGAATCAGGTAAGTGACTTCGTTGACGGCGTCGGAGCCATCCACTTTGACCCCGCCGGTATTGATCTGGGCAAAATCGGTGTAGGTGGCGCTCTCCTGCGCGGTGACGCCAACTTTGGGGGGGGCGGGCTGGTTGTTGAATTTGATCCAGAAGCATTGCAGTAACTCCTCGGCGGCCTCGCGGGTAAGCGTTCCTTCCTTGATTTCCTTTTGGTAAAAGGGATATAGGTGCTGGTCAAGGTGGCCGGGGTTGAAGGCGTCCCAGGGGTTCAACTCGGTGGTGACGCCCAGGTGAACAAACCAATAATATTGCAGCGCCTCCCAAAAATTGCGCGGGGCATGGGCCGGAACGTGAGCGCAGACCTCGGCAATGCGGGCCAGTTCTTGCTTGCGCTGCGGGTCCGGTTCTTGTTGGGCTAAAGTTGTGGCTTTTTCTGCGTGCCGTTGGGCAAAACGAATCACAGCGTCGGCGGTGATGGCCATGGCTTTGAGTTGTTCCTGTTTGTCGTAGGCGTTCGGGTCGTTGAGGTAATCCAGGTTGTCCAGGCAGCGTTGGATGTCGGCCTTAAAGTTCAGCATGCCCCGGCGATAAATTTTATCATCCAGCACGGTGTGGCCGGGCGAGCGTTGTTCCATAAATTCCGTGAAGACCCCGGCCTGGTATGCGGCTTTCCACTTCTCCGTCATTTCCCGGAAAATGAGATCGCGCATAGAGTGGCCCTGCCAGAAGGGAATAATGGTTTCCGCATAAATCCGGCGGGTTTCCGGGCTAACGGCAAAAGATATTTTCTCCCGCGAATTGAGAATATCCAGGTCGGCCAGGGTATGGCAGCACAACTCCGGGTAAGTGGGGGTGGCTTTGGGGGCTGGCCCTTTTTCGCCCACAATCAATTCATCCGCGCCCAGGTAAATGGTTTTGTGTTCCATAAGATATTGAAAAGCCAGGGCGCGGCGCATGGGGGCGGAAATCAGTCCCAAATTCTGTTGGTAAAATTTGGTCATCAATTCGGCCCGTTCCGGGGAGAGGGTCGGCCTGGCTGTTAGGCTTTGCTGCCGCAGTTGGGCCACTCTTTGGGTTATTGGCATGGAGCAACCTCATTAATGGTGAATTGTGAATGATTAATGGTGAATGTTTAATGTTCAATTGTGAACCGTAATGGGTCAAGGTGTCAAGCTTTTACGAGCAGATTAAATTCTTGCAGAATTTTAGCAATGTGGGCCATTCTTTCTGCCGAGGGAGGCCGGATTTCGGATAGTTGATAGGCCATATTTAATCGCTCATATTTATCAGCCGAAAGGTGATGGTAGGGCAAAAGCTCCACCGGGTGGGCTTGGGGTAAAGCGGCTATAAACTGGCCCAGTTGCCGAATGTTTTCAGCGTCATCATTGATGCCGGGAATAACCGGCACCCGGAGGATGATTTGATGTCCCTGCTGAGAGAGGGCCTGTAAATTCTGCAAAACCAACTGGTTAGACCCACCGGTAAATTTTTGATGCCGGACCTCATCCATCAACTTGAGATCGTACAAAAACAAGTTGACGTAGGCCCGAATAGAATCAAGTGTTTCCCACGAGGCAAAACCGGACGTGTCTACCACCGTGTGGATTTCTTTGTCTCGGCATGCCCGGAGCAGCGCCAGCAAAAAATCTGGCTGTAACAGGGGTTCGCCGCCGGAAAAGGTAACGCCGCCGCCAGATTCGTCGTAAAAGGCAACGTCTTTTTCAATTTCCGCCATCACCTGGGCCGTGGTCATTTCGCGGCCAATGATTTCCCGGGCCTGGGCGTAACAGGTTTCAACACAAGTTCCACAAAGGTTACATTTCTCGTTATCGGTGATGATACCGTTGCCGTTTTGCGAAACGGCTGCTTGCGGACAAACCGCCAGACACGCCCCACAGCCAATACAACGAGTTTTGCGGAATATTCGTTCCGGTCTCCTGGCTTGACTCTCCGGGTTGTGACACCAACAACAATGCAGGGGACAGCCTTTGAAGAAAACGGTGGTGCGAATGCCCGGCCCGTCGTGGATGGAGAATTTTTTGATATCAAAGATGATGCCTTTGTTCAAAACCTGTTTTCCTTTTTGGACATGATAAATATACCAGCCTTGCGTCACATCCGCCAAAGAAAGTGAACCAAAATGCGGGCAAACAAAAACGGAGGTTCAATTCTGAACCTCCGTTTTATTTTACAGAGTCACGCCCAACTTGGCGAACCAAATTTATTTGGCGAACCAAATTTATTTGGCCGTAACCCCTTTTTCCTTCAAAGCCACCTGCCCGGCCGCCAGGCGAGCGATGGGCACGCGGAAGGGAGAGCAGCTCACGTAGTTTAACCCAATCTTGTGGCAGAAGAAAACCGACTGCGGGTCGCCGCCGTGCTCGCCGCAGATACCCACTTCCAGGTCGGGGCGGGTTTTGCGGCCCAACTCAACGCCCATCTGCATCAGTTTACCCACGCCAGCCTGGTCAATGCTGGCAAAGGGGTTCTCTGGCAAAATCTTGCGCTCAATATACTCAATGAGGAAACCCTTTTCGGCGTCGTCGCGGGAGATGCCAAAGGTGGTTTGGGTCAGGTCGTTGGTGCCATAGGAGAAGAACTGGGCAAATTCGGCCATCTGGTCGGCGGTAAGGGCCGCCCGCGGAATTTCGATCATAGTGCCAAATTTGTAATCCACAGTAAGGCCTTGTTCGGCCATCACCTTTTTGGCTTCTTCTTCCAGGGTGGTCTGTTGGACCTTTAATTCATTGACGTGGCTGGTCAGCGGAATCATAACCTCGGGATGAACGTCCACGCCTTCTTTGGCTACCTGGCAGGCGGCCTCGAAGATGGCGCGCACTTGCATTTTGGTGAGGGCGGCCAGGTGGATGCCCAGGCGCACGCCGCGCAGCCCAAGCATGGGGTTGGCTTCGTGCATGCTTTCCACGGCGTTGAGCATGGCTTCTTTTTCGGCCAGGGTCTTGGCGTCTTTGCCGGTAACTTGCAGTTTGACCACTTCGCGCAGCAGTTCATCGTGGGCCGGCAGGAACTCGTGCAGCGGCGGGTCAATCAGGCGGATGATAACAGGCAGGCCGTCCATCACGCGGAACAGACCGGCAAAGTCTTCACGCTGGAAGGGCAGCAGCTTGTCCAGGGCTTCCTGGCGAGTGGCGTCGTCTTTAGCCAGAATCATTTTCTGGACATGCGGCAGGCGCTCGGCTTCAAAGAACATGTGCTCGGTGCGGCACAGACCAATACCCTGCGCGCCAAATTTGCGGGCGCGTTCGGCGTCTACGGGGTAGTCGGAGTTGGCCCACACTTGCAAACGGCGGGCGTCGTCGGCCCAGGAGAGCAATTTGACCAGGTAGGGATCGTTGAGGTCTGGCACCAGGGTTTCCAACTGGCCCAAAAAGACCTCCCCGGCCGTGCCGTCAATTGAGATCCAATCGCCTTCTTTAATCACTTTGCCGTCGGCGCTGGTCATCTGGCGTTTCACCAGGTCAAGGTCAAGCGTAGACACGCCGACCACGGCCGGCTTGCCAAACTGGCGGGCCACCAGAGCGGCATGGCTGGTACGGCCGCCGCGGCTGGTGAGAATACCTTTGGCGGCAAGCATGCCATGCACGTCGTCCGGCTTGGTTTCGGGGCGAACCATAATGACGGCTTTGCCTTCTTCTTTGGCCCACTTTTCGGCCAGGTCGGCGTCAAAGGCCGCCACGCCCACGGCCGCGCCGGGCGATACATTAAGGCCCTTGGCCAGCAGCGTGGCCGCCTTTTTGGCCTGCATGTCAAATTGCGGATGCAGGAAAAAGTCAACCTGTTCCGGGGTGACGCGCAACACGGCTTGCTCTTTGCTGATCAAGCCTTCTTCGGCCATGTCAACGGCAATGCGGACAGCGGCCTGGGCGGTGCGTTTGCCATCGCGGGTTTGCAGCATCCACAGTTTGCCGCGCTCGATGGTAAATTCAACATCTTGCATTTCTGTGTAATGCTTCTCCAGCCGTCCGCAAATTGCTTCAAACTCGGCGTAGACTGCGGGCATTTCTTCCTTGAGTTCTTCGATAGGTTTGGTCAGGCGGATACCGGCCACCACGTCTTCACCCTGGGCATTGTTCAAGTAGTCGCCCTCGATCACATTTTCGCCAGTGGAGCCGTCGCGGGTCATAGCCACGCCGGTGGCGCAGCCTTCACCCATGTTGCCAAAGACCATGGTTTGAATGTTAACGCCAGTGCCCAGGTCGTGCGCAATCTTGGCCGCGTTGCGGTAGTCAATGGCCCGCTTGCCATTCCAGCTTTTGAACACAGCTTCGGTGGCCAGTTTGATTTGCTCCAGCGGGTCCTGGGGAAAGTCTCGACCGGTTTCGGCCTTGAAGATCTTTTTGAATTCCTCGGTGACTTCTTTCCACTGGGCGGCGTTCAAATCGGAGTCGCTCTTAACGCCGGCCTTTTGGCGGGCCTCGGTGAGCACTTCTTCAAACGGCTCGTCGGCAATACCCATCACCACGCTGCCAAACATCTGCACCAGGCGGCGATAGGAGTCGTAAACAAAGCGCTCGTCATTGGTGAGTTTGGCCATGCCTTTCACCACCTCATCGGTCAGGCCGATGTTGAGGACAGTGTCCATCATGCCGGGCATGGAAAATTTGGCCCCGGAGCGACAGGAAACCAACAGGGGATTGTTGGGGTCGCCAAACTTTTTGCCGGTTTGTTTTTCCACGGTCTTCAAGGCTTCCAATTCTTGTTCCCACATGCCTGGGGGGAACTTTTCGCCTGCGGCCAGGTAGGCGTTGCAGGCTTCGGTAGTGACGGTGAAACCGGGGGGCACAGGCACGCCGGCGCGAGTCATATCGCCCAGGTTAGCGCCTTTGCCGCCCAACAGGGCACGCACACCTTCCCAGTCACCGCCAACAGCCTTTTCGGCTTCATCAACTTCGTCAAACAAATAAACCCATTTTTTACTCATTTAAATATCCTCCAACAAGATAAAATTATATTGAGATTGAGAGTTAATAGAGATTGAATTTGATCAGAGCCGAAATCTCAGCTCATCATAGTCATTCAAATAATGACCAGTTTAAACAATAGAAAACCTCCGCCA
>JAFGDY010000193.1 GCA_016931895.1 Anaerolineae bacterium | reverse complement strand
TTAGCCCCAACGGGGCTTTCCTATCCCAGTTGCCCCCCTCTGGGGGGCTTCCTAATGCCTCCCGCTATGCGGGAGGTTGATTACTGAGCCGGCAGGGTGAACCAAAAGTTGGCGCCCCGGCCCGGTTCGGAATCCACCCCAATTTCGCCGCCGTGGGCCTCAACCATCCGGCGCGTGATAGCCAAACCCAGGCCAATGCTTTTTTCTCCTCCCGTAGGCCTGGCCGAGAGGCGGGCAAAATTCTGAAACAAATGCCGGCGGTCTTCAGCCGTTAGCCCTGGCCCTTCATCTTGCACATTGATCCGCCACCCGTCGCCGGTTTGTCGAACTCCCACTTTAACCATACTGCCCGGCGGAGAGTATTTAACGGCATTGGAGATCAAGTTATCAACCACTTGCTGGAGACGCGCCGGGTCGGCCATCACGCTGCCATGGGGCGTTGTTTCCAGAATAACTCTTGTGCCTTTAGAAGCCGCCACCTTGGCATGGCGGGCGACCACTGCAGCCATAAATTGGTCCAGCGCCACAGTTCCCAATTTAAGGGTGAGTTTACCGGCTTCAATTTGAGTAACATCCAGCAGGTCGTCAATTAAAACCAACATGTGGGTGGTTTGCTGGTTGATGTCTTTGATAAATGACTCCATCTCGGCGGGCGACACATCCTCGGATGGCTCTGAGAGGAAGTGGGTAATCATCTGAATAAACCCAATGGGGCCGCGTAGATCGTGGGCCGCAATACCCAGGAAGGTGTTTTTAAGTTCATTCAATCGCTGCAATTCTTTATTTTGTACTTCAATGGCTGCTTTTTGCGTAGACAATTCGGAAACCAGGCGCCCCTTATCCACAATAATCGAAAGTTGGCCCGCAATTCGTTTGAAGATGTCAACATGCACGTCGGCATAAGTATTTGGCTGGATGCTGGAAAAAAAGATAAAGCCAACAGGGATGCCGTTGGCAATGAGCGGGCAGGTCAGGGAAGAACGCATCCCTTCTTCTACAATCAAACGGGTAGAATCAGATTCTGGTTTTTGGGCCAGGTAGGCTTCCAGGTTGTTGATGATCCGCGGCTGGTCATTAGCCAGAATGGTTTCCAGACTGCTCCCGGCCAAAGGGGCGGAATAGCCTTTGCAAAGTGTTAGCCGGGGTTGGTCGCTTTTGGCCCAACACGCCCGCACCCTTGTTGTGGGTTTTTCATTTTCTATCAGGGCAAACCCAATGCGATTATAAGGGATCAGGGCCTGAAAATTATGGTAAACGTTTTCCAGGATGTCGTCCAGCAGCAGGCCGGCATTGATCTCAGAGGTGATTTCATCCAGTTTCTGTAGCTCGCGATAATGTTTTTCCAGGGTGTTGGCCAATTCTCGCAGGGCCTGGCCTAATTTTCCCACCTCGTCAACCGGGCTGACGGGCATGTCAATATTGTAATCGCCGTGTTTTAGTCGTTCAGTTGCTTCAATATATTGGGAGATACGTGGGTCTTGAATTTTTTGGTGACTTTGGGGCATTTACTCTTCTCCGCGCTTAGAAACTTGCTTTTGCGGCAATTTGTATGGGGTATTCCTACCTAAAATTATACTGTTACCTACAGTTTTTAACAAGGGTATTACCAATAGGAAAAAATGCCTAATAAAATCCCTAACAACCATAAATCCTTATTCAAGTATCCGTTCAATAAAACGTTGGGTCAACTCCGTCACCTGATCTAATTCCCGGTCCAGAATGACGGCATGCCGGGAGTGTTCCAACCAGTGTAGTTCCTTGAAGGGGGAGCCAATTTTTTGATAGAGCAAGTTTACGCCGCGCAGGTCAATATCACTATCCAAACGACCCTGAATCAATAATAAAGGTTGGCAAATACCAGCCAGACGACGGTCCACCTCTCCCTGCAAATGGAGCATTTGGACTAACGCCGGAATTGGATTCACGGTATAACCCTGCCACCGTTCAGTCGGCTCAATGCACTGCTTGCGCATGTAGGGCACTACCGGCGCCAACAGGCGGGCCAGCAAGGCTTTGCCGGGTAATATGCGCAGCGCCGGCGCATAAATGAGCAAACCCGCTGTCTCTGGATGCTCGCTGGCCAGATAGAGGGCCAGTAGCGCCCCCATTGATTCCCCGCCCACAAAAACCTGTTCGCACCGGGCCGCTATTTGCTGATACGCCGCTTCCAGCGCCCCTGCCCAATCCTGCCAGCGATAGTGGTTCATCTGTTGGGGGGTGGTCATGTGGCCGGGCAATAGCGGCCCGGCTACCGTATAACCCTGCCGGTGTAAAAACCGGCCCAACAGCCGCACTTCCGCGGTTGAAGCTGTGTAACCATGGGCCAGGAGAACGCCTACCGGCCCGGCTTCCCAGAAGAAGGTGTCGCCTTCCAGGTGAGGATTATGAATGAAAGTGTTTGAGGTTGTCATTTTGATCTCCTGAAAATAGTTCTTATCCTCGGCCCGCTACTATGTATCTTTCATCACCGGCGGATTTTTGCCTGCAACAAGGCCGTAGTGGTAGCCCTATTATAAATGCAGAGCGGCGTTGAAGACAAACCAGGGACGTTCAGG
This sequence comes from Anaerolineae bacterium, assembly GCA_016931895.1. NCBI lineage: Bacteria > Bacillati > Chloroflexota > Anaerolineae > Anaerolineae bacterium. Next base: position 2,575 of record JAFGDY010000193.1, on the reverse strand, counting down.
TGAAGTTTGGGCCACAACCTTGGCCGTATTTTGTTTTACGTTTTATGTTTCTGCGGGTATAATTTTTATAAGGATTTTTATAAAAAAGGAGGCCGACGTGCCAAACCGATTAGCCCAAGAAAGCAGCCCCTATTTATTGCAACACGCCCATAACCCGGTGGAGTGGTATCCGTGGGGAGAGGAAGCCTTGGCCAAAGCCAAAACCGAAGACAAACCGATATTTTTGAGTATTGGTTATTCGGCCTGCCACTGGTGCCACGTGATGGCCCACGAGAGTTTTGAAAATAAGCAGACCGCCGCCATTATGAATGAGCATTTTGTCAATATCAAAGTTGACCGGGAGGAGCGGCCTGATCTTGACTCCATTTATATGGATGCGGTGGTAGCCCTTACGGGCCAGGGTGGCTGGCCAATGAGCGTATTTTTGACTCCCACAGGCCGACCTTTTTATGGCGGCACATACTTTCCCCCCACGCCCCGGCATGGTTTGCCCGGTTTTGAACAGGTGCTGAAAAATGTGGCTCACGTTTATCGGGACCAAAAGAGTGATGTGCTCAAAAATGCGGCCACCATTGTGGACCGTCTCCAGACTATTATCTTATGGCAACCTGGCGCTTCATTGGACCCTGCTGTGCCTGAATTGGCAGCCCAAGCGCTGGCCCACAGTTTTAACTGGACGCACGGCGGTTTTGGCGGCGCTCCCAAATTTCCCCAGCCAATGACCTACGATTTTTTGTTGCGTTTTTATTACCGTAACCAGCAAACCCCAATTTTGGAAATGGTTGAGCTGACCCTCCACAAAATGGCTCAAGGAGGGATGTATGACCAGCTTGGCGGGGGTTTTCATCGTTATGCCGTGGACGGTATGTGGCTGGTGCCCCATTTTGAAAAAATGCTGTACGATAACGCCCTGCTGGCGCGGCTGTACTTGCACGCTTACCAACTGACCGGCAAACCTTTCTATCGCCGGATTGTTGAGGAGACTTTGGATTACATTGGGCGGGAGATGGCCCACCCGGCGGGAGGTTTCTATTCCAGCCAGGATGCCGACAGCGAAGGCGAGGAGGGCAAATTTTTTGTCTGGACGTCGCAGGAGATCAAATCCATCTTGGGCCAGGCCCATGGGGAAATCTTTTGCGCAGCCTATAGCGTTGAACCCGGAGGAAATTTTGAAGGCAAATCTGTTCTCCATGTGCCGGCGCCCCTGGATCAATTGGCCGAGCAGTTGCAGATCAGTCGGGCCGAGTTGAACGACATTCTGGAACGCAGTAGAGCCAAATTGTTTGCCGTGCGAGAAAAACGGGTCAAACCGGGCCGCGATGAGAAGATCATCACGGCCTGGAATGGATTGGCCCTGGCCGCTTTGGCCGAAGCAGGCCGGGTGCTGGACCGCCCCGATTACATTGACCTGGCCACCCGGAATGCAGAGTTTATCGCGTTGACCATGAAAAAAGGGAAACGGCTATTTCGTATCTGGAAAGCTGATAAAGGCCAGGCCAAAGGCATGGCTTATCTGGAAGATTATGCCTTTTATGCCGATGGGCTGCTGGCGCTTTATCAAACCACCTTCAATCCCCGCTGGTTCTGGGAAGCTCGCGCTCTTATGGACGTAGTGCTGGCCCATTTTCAAGATAAAGCCGGTGGTTTTTTTGATACGGCTGACGACCATGAACAACTTGTGACCCGTCCCAAGAGTTTGCAGGACAACGCCATTCCTTGCGGCAACAGTATGGCCGTGCGAACTTTGTTGTTGCTGGCGGCTTATACAGGCCAGGCCGAATATGAAACACCGGCCCTGGCTGCGCTGGCTGCGTTGCAGGGGCCAATGAGCCAATATCCGGGCGCTTTTGGGCACTGGTTGGGGGCGTTGGAGTTTGCCCTGGCTCCACCCCAAGAAATTGCCATTATCGGCCAGCCCGGCCGGGAGGATACGGATAACATGCTGCGCACATTGTTAAAGCTTTATCGGCCTAATCAAGTGGTGGCGGTGGCTGATGAACTGAATGAATCTGACCAGCCAGAATTGGTGCGGGGGCGTCTGGCCAAAGATGGTCGAGCCACAGCTTACGTTTGCCACAACTTCACCTGCCAACAGCCGGTCACCGAGGTGGCTGCCTTGGAGTCCTTACTTACTAAATAGGCTGGCCCAACCCGTTCCAAAAAGGGAAAAGCCGCCAAAACCAGGCGGCTTTTCATTATTACAATAATATAGAATTTCTAAAAATAAAATACTACAGGTTGCCAACAATGTTGCTGAATACGTTACCAACAACCGGGCCAAGCAAAAGCAGAATAGCAATTACCACAATGGCTACCAATACCAGGATCAAAGCGTACTCTACCAAGCCTTGGCCTTCTTCACGCGGAAGAAATAACATGAGCTTTTACCTCCTTTCTGCAAAGATTTCTGAATGTCAATAGATTATATATTACTATGCCATGATACACTAAAATTGTCAATTTATCCGTAAATTTACCGTAAAGATTAGATTAAGAGTAAATTAATTTTTCCCCACCTGGTTACCATACAACCTGGCTTGTGCCCAGACTTGTTTGGGGACAGGTTAATTATGTC